>JAZUIK010000020.1:0-11749 GCA_045642205.1 Bianqueaceae bacterium | reverse complement strand
CATAGTGGCTGATGACACCGCGGACCTCAGAGGAGACACCGGGATAATAATTATCGCCATGATCTTCCTTGCACCAGATGCCGGCCATGACAGCTGTATGGCCGCCGGAGGAATCACCGGAAAGGAACATACGCTCCGGATCCACTGCGTACATCTTAGCATTGGCACGAAGGAAGCGGACAGCATTCATGGCATCCAAAATGGGCGTAGGGAATGTGGCTCTGGTGGAGTCGCGGTATTCTACGATGGCGACTACAAAACCTCGTTCAGCGAGTTTAGCATAGTGGGGCAGATGACCGTAAAGATCCTGAGGGAACCAGGCGGAGCCCTGAACATGGACGACGCAGGGGTACTGGGGATTGTTATCAAACATGCCTTCAGGGAAGGAACCATCCGGCCTTCTTAAGTAAGGAGCAGGAAAGGTCACCTTCTGATTGCGGCTGAAGGGGATCAGTACTTCCAGCTTCAGATCACCTTGAGGGGTCTTGGCATAAACCACATCGTGCAGATACTGAACACCGACTTCATTACCGGTGGTTTCCAGCCAGACAGCATCTTTAGGATTGCCATCATAGGCGGGCATTTCTTCGTAGGTCCAGGCTTTTAATTCCATAACGGTTCCTCGATTCGGGAAGATTTACGTTCGATCTATTATAGCACAACGAAGATCGGGAAATCGTAAACAAAGAGAAAATGTGCCCAGGTCAACAGAGGTTGGCTTGGGCACATTTTGCGTGGCTTAAAAAATGAACTCGTTTTGGTGATCAAAAAGCACAAAAGTGCTCTGACCCCAAATGCGCAAATGCGCGATTTAGTTTCTGTTTCGGATCTCCAGGAGCTTGACCTTCAGTTCATTCTCCATCTTGGCCATCTCGTTCTCGGCGATCATACGCTGCTCGCGGCCTTCCTTCTGGATACGCATAACGTCGTCCAGGGTGGCGATCAGCTCGGCGTTGGTGTGCTTGAGGGTCTCGATATCGACGATACCGCGTTCTGCTTCCTTAGCAGTCTCAACAGAGGCCATATGCAGAGCCTGGGCGTTGTGCTTGAGGAGTTCGTTGGTGATCTCGGTGACCTGACGCTGTGCACGGGCAGCCTCGGAGGAGTGAGCGATACCAAGAGCCAGGACCATCTGGTTCTTCCAAAGAGGAATGGTGTTGACCAGGGTAGTCTGGATCTTCTCCACCATAACATTGTCATTATTCTGGATCATACGGATCTGGGGAGCAGTCTGCAGGGAGATCTCACGGGTCAGTTCCAGATCGTAGATCTTCTTTTCGAAGCGATCGCACTTGTCAGCCAGATCTCTGGCTCTCTGTGCATCCTCGGGCAGTCCGGACTGAAGAGCGGTAGCTTCCAGTTCCTTGAGCTTTCCTTCTCTGACTTCCTGGAGTTTCTGTTTTCCTGCCAGGATATACATGCTCAGTTCCTTGAAGTAATCCAGATTCTTTTCGTAGAGCTGATCCAGGACAGCGGAGTCCTTTAACAGACGGACCTGATGCTGCTGGAGGGATTCGCCGATCTTGTTGACATTGACCTCAGCTTTTGCGTAACGGGTCTTCATGACATCCAGCTTCTGTCCCTGCTTCTTGAAGAAACCGATGAGTCCCTTGGTCTCTTCCTTGTCGAAGTTCTGCAGCTCGCCGATAACCTGAACGATCAGATCACCTACCTCACCCAGATCCTGGGTACGTACGTTGGCAAGAGCAGCATCAGAGAAATCAGCCATCTTCTTCTGGGTGCCGGCACCGTACTGAAGGATCTGTGCGGTATTCTCTACATCGATCTTGGAGGCAAACTCGGTAACGATCTTCTGCTCTTCGGGGCTCAATGCGGGCATTGCAGCAGCTTCGCTCTGCACAGCGAGCTCAGCGTTTCCAACGGTAACGATCTCAGGCTGAGGCTCGTCTAAGGTGGGCTCCAGAGTCAGATCAAAGGTCTTGTTTTCAAATTCACTTGCCATGATAGGCTCCTTTCTCGGATCAGGGTCCGATGAAAATATCTTTTAGGTCTTTGTTAATGAAAGATCAGTTTTCCCGTCTGGTGGAGGTGTTGATCTCGTCTTCGGTCAGGCCTTCCTGGGCCAGGAGGGTCTTAAGTACGCTGATATCCGAAGAGATATCCAACGCCGTATCTTTGAAGATGAAATCCAGCAGCTTCTCGAAGGCACTGCTTAAGGTATCTAAGGTGTTTTCGATCTCTTTTTTGGAAGCGGCAATGGTCTCACCCTGGATGGGCTGGGAATCCATGTCAGCATAGGCATTCAGAAGTTTGATGGTCATGGGCAGGTAATAGTCCATGAGCTTCTTCAGATCGGGAATGACTTCCGGATGCTCCTTCGCTCTGTCGAAGATCTTGCCGACCACATGCTCGATGCGGTCGATCTTCTGAGAGATCTCGTGACCGGGGATCCTATCGTTGCATCGGTGGATCTCCCGGATAAAGGCTTCACCCTTGTCCAGCACTTCTCTGACCTTGGGATCCAGAGAACTCATGGTAGCCTGATAGTCTGCTGCCATCTGTGCCTGTTTCCTGGCGTCTTCCTGCTGCTGACGCTGTCTTTCCTGCAGCTGCAATTTGGACTGCTGGTAATAGTGGAAGGTTTCGTTGCTGGTGATCAGGCTGGTCTCTTCCGCATCCAGGTGGCCCTGGAGGAAGTAACCCTTCAGGATCAGTTTGCGAAGATCCTTCTTTACGGAGCGTACCGGGCGGGCAACACTTTCTGAGAGCTTTTCGATGGTGCAGTGGGTGTTGGTCCCGAGGGCACGGACATAGGCTTTATAGCGATCGATCAGATGCAGGTTGCCGACGCCGTTGGTGATCAAAAAGATGCCGCCGGCTAAGAACATGCCCATGAACAGATTGCGGAAATTCAGAATGCTCGTGTGAGCAAAGAGACTGTAGATGGAACGATAGAAAAGATTGGAGCCTCCGATGGCAGTAAGAAAACCACCGCCTACGATCTCACAGATGCTGCCGGCGTTGAGACCGGAGGGACTGCGATAGAAAGCAGGAAAGGCTTTGATCAGTCTGGATCCGTCATCCGGCTTGACCATAGGTGCCGGAGCTGAGGGAGCTTGGTGGATCCCCTGGGAATACCCCTGAGAGGGATGGGTCTTCGACTGCTGCTGGGTCGTGTTGTACACGAAGGAGCTGGTGCGGGTTCCGTTCATGTTCTGATGAACGTACCGCTGGTAGGAATGCTCCTGAGGACCGGTCTGATCGTGAGGTCTGGTACTCTGACCGGGCGTATGGTTCGGAACGGTCCGGATATCTTCCTCGGGAACCGTATAGACCATATTCTTCTGACGGTTATACTGGTTCATCCTGGCCTGACGCATGGCTTCGGAGGCCTTCTGGAGAACTTCGGAGACATTCTCACTCAGCTGTCCGTAATTATGGGAATTGATGGCACGATCGATCACATCTTCGATATTTCTTCCAAGATCGTCCCAGTTTTGCTGTGTACTTGCCAATCGTACCACCTCCTTTTTGCTCATATTGTTCTTATTATACTCTGGAATGAAGAAAAAAACTACTGTCCGTTCCGCAAGATAGCAGGGGAAAAAGGCATCTGCAGAGGATAATACCATCTGTTTTCTGATGTAGGCTTAGTTGTCAGTGCAGAATGTTGTCCTAATATGTCCGGCCCATAGTACAATCTTGTCATTGACAGGCTTGCACCCTAGTTTGAAGATGGAGTAAAATAAAATATATTGATTGACTATATTAAAGAAAGGAGAGCAGCACTATGAAATCATTGCGTTCGAAAATGACTGTGATCGCCATTGTTTTGGTGACCATCAGCGTGTTTCTGGCGGGATCTGTAGGCTTTTGGACCATCAGCCGGTTGATGACGACCTACTCGGAAAAGGTGCTGATCTCCATAGCTGAAGAGCAGCATGCCGGAATAGAAAGTGTCCTTGATAACATCGAGCATACGGCTTCCATCATGGAGACCAACGTAAGGGAAATGGTCCCTTCGGTGGATGTCATGGAACAAGATGGCTTTTTGGAAAACTATGCTTCCCAGGCAGAGGGACTGCTCCTCAATCTGGCACAGAACACAGAATATGCAGACTCTTTGTATATCCGTTTTAATCCTCAGTACACCAACGAGCGTGCGGGTCTATTCTATATCCGGAGTGCGGGAGAGGAGACGGACAAGGGCAAGTGGGAACAGGCACCTTTGACGGATCTTTCCGGAAACGGAGAGGTTTCTGAGAATGAACTTGCATGGTGGCTGGAACCCATCAACCAGGGACATCCCGTCTGGGTCATGCCCCATGTGGATAATGTGCTGTTGGAAGACACGATCTCTTACTGTATCCCTGTATACGCATCAACGAACACGGAGGCAGAGGCACCGACTGAGGGAGAACTGATCGCTGTGATCGGTGTGGATACCCGTGTGGGTGCACTGGCACAGTATCTGGTTAAGATCGATATGTATGAGACCGGATCCTCCTTTCTGACCGATGAGGAGGAGTACATCCTGTATCATCCCGAAGAGGATGATCCTAAGGTGGCAGCCCGTATCGAAAGAGACTCAGAGGCTATCGCCAGAATATTGTCAGAGCAGGAGGAAGAGGGTCATCTGATCCTGTTCGTCAATCCCGATAATGAAAAGATCGCCCTGGCTGATCAGAAACTCAGCTGCGGCCTTCACCTGATCGTCAGTGCCAGGTTGAAGGAGATCTATCAGGACCGGGGAAAAATGATCATCCAGACGGTGCTGATCATGCTGGCCTTGATGGGCCTTCTGGCGGCTATAGTCCAGGCCTTTGTCAAGCGCATGGTAGAGCCCATCCATTCTCTGATCGAAGCATCGGAAAAGATCGCTGCAGGAGATATCGACAATGTGCAGCTGGAGGCGTCCAACCGGGACGATGAGATCGGACGTCTCAGCAAGAGTCTGAAGGTCACCATGACCTATCTGAAGGAATACCTCAGGCATGTCAATGCTCTGGCATACGAAGATGCCATGACAGGTGTCCGAAATCGTACCAGCTATCTGGAGAAGGTGGGGGAACTGAGTGACATGATCGCAAAGGGAAAACCAAAGTTCTCCGTCATCGTATTTGACCTGAACAATCTGAAGCAGGTCAATGATACACTGGGCCATGATTATGGCGATAAGATGATCACGGAAGCCAGCCGGCTGATCAGTGAGGTCTTTGTTGGCAGTGACCTTTATCGTATCGGTGGTGATGAGTTCGTGGTCATTTCCGAAGGAAAGGTCTACGAGGAAAGGCACCAGCGGATCCGACTCTTTAGGGAGAAGCTTAGGGAGCGTGCCAATGAGGAACATGAATATGAGCTGGTGGTTGCCGGTGGTATGAGCGTGTTTGAAAAAGGGGATACCTCCTATGAAGACGTTTTCAGAAGAGCGGATAAGGCAATGTATGAGGAAAAGTATTTCCTGAAATATCAAAAAACAGAATAAGCAAAAACAAAATCTGAATAAGGGAAGGTGGATACCATGACTGAAGAACAGAAAGAATTATCCGGACTGATGTTTTGCCCGGGAGATCCCGCACTTGGTGCGATCAAGGCAAAAGCTCACAGACTCAGCAAGGACTTCAACAATCTGTATGAGAGTGAGGGAGAGAAGCGCAGGGAGATCCTGAAAGAACTGCTGGGCGCTATCGGAGATAATACCGGATTGACCGGTCCGATCATGTTCCATTATGGTGTGCATACCAGGATCGGCAACCGAACCTTTATCAACTTCAACTTTACCTGTCAGGATGACGGTCCTGTTACGATCGGTGATGATTGCAATTTCGGGCCCAACTGTACCATCGTGACGCCGCTTCATCCTATGGTGGCCAGTGAGCGCAACCGCATGAAGGATGCTGGTGGCAAGGACATCCGTCTGTGCTATGCGAAGCCGGTTGTTATCGGAAACTCCTGCTGGCTCGGCGCCAACGTGGTGGTCCTTCCCGGTGTGACTATTGGGGACAGATGTGTGATCGGTGCCGGTTCTGTTGTTACCAGAGATATTCCTGCAGACAGCTTCGCTGCCGGTGTCCCTGCCCGTGTGATCCGAACGATCACGGAAAAGGACAGCATGAAATATAAGCCGGAAGTGCTGGGAGAGTATTCGGTGGCTGACGATGAGACAAAATAACTTACAAAACAAAAAGGCCGGTACGGGTTATTGCCCGAACCGGTCTTTTTTGCGTGTATGGTGTATGTGCATGAAGTCATGCACGTGCAGTTATCTTTTAGATTGGTAAGAACAGGATCGTATTGGTGCCACCGCAGATCATGCCCAGCTTGCTGCCTTCACTGCTGTCCAGATAATAAGTGGAGATACCGGCAGCAGGGTTTTCTCTGGCCTGTTGAATGACAGCATTTTCAATGGATCCTCCGCCGACAGTATCGATCTGTCCGTCAGGGGTAACCAGCATCATGCTGCCAACGCCTCGGGGAGTGGAACCGGTCTTCTCAGTAATAATGCAGAGAACGCCGTGGTCAGAACTGTTAAGCAGATCTTCGGAGGCGGAAGAGGAACCAATACGGTTTTTTATCTGAATGATCTCTGCCAGGATACTGACCGCGATCTCACCGGGTGTCACGGCGCCAATGGAAAGACCGATGGGAGCGTGAAGGGTGGAAAGCTGTTCCTCGGAAATACCGTCTGCTAAGAGTCGATCTCTGGTCTTAGCCACCTTACCGCGGCTGCCGATCATACCCAGATAGCGATAGGAACTATGCAGGATCGTACGGGCACAGGTATAGTCGTCCTGATGTCCGGGAGTAACGATAACATAGAAGTAATTGGGATCCAGATAATCCTTCAGGTTCTCAAAAGGCTCACAGTAGATTGCCTCTGCCATGGGGAAGTTCTCGGTATTTGCCAGTTCAGGTCGGGGGTCCAGTACCCGCACATGAATATCCAGCTGAGCTGCTATGGCAGCCAACTGCTTACCCACATGGCCCGCACCGCAGATGAAGATACAGGGCTTGGGTGCAAACCATTCTTTCTGCAGGATCGATACATCGATGCCATTTTCCATAGCGGAAGCTATGGCACGCTGATACAGGGAACCATCATGGGAGGCATGGATCAGGATCTCTTTGTCGGGATATTTTTCCATCAGTTTTTCCTTGTAACCTTTCTGAACCAACTGCTGAATATGTTCGGGAGTGATGATCGTATCATCCTGAATGTTCAGGCAGCGTTTTACATTTTCCAGTCGATGAGCGACTTCCATAGCAGGTTTTCCCAGGGCATGAAGTCCGCAGACAATGATGATCCGGTCCGCATTTTCAGGAATGACGGGCTCGGTCTCGTTGGGATACTTGATGGGCAGATGCTTGGATCCGTCCGCTTCCACCAGAACTTCATCAGCAACATGGCAAACAGACTCATATACTTTATTTGGAAGGGAGGAGATCTTTTCACCGCAGTCGGATCCTGCCATAACATAACCTTCAGTGTTCAGCTGACAGATGATGTCATCGGCGCAGTCTGTTACCAGAGTATCCGGTTCCTTGAACATATGGGTCGTGGTGGTGACGAAGACCTTTTTTCCTTCTGAACGATATCTCTCAGCCAGTGTATGGACCAGAGTGGTCTTTCCGCCGGCTCCTACAACCGCAGTGATCATAAGCCCTGCTCCTTTTTCAAATGAAGAATGGCCTCCAGTACGCCGCCGGCGATGCATCTGGCTTTGTCGGAGACAGTGAAACAGTTGTTGTACTCATTGGCTCTTGGATCGATATCGGCGATCTTAAACCCTTTGGTGACCGGGTAACCATCCCGGATCAGGCCACGGAGCAGACCATCCAAAGTTGCTTCTACGGGAACAATGCCTTCATTTGTTTCGATCTCAGCAATGATCTGGCCCTTCTTCACGATATCCGTAATGGAGGACACATTGCGCAGGATACCCTTAGCCGGACTGTGGATCACGCGTTCTTTATCAAAGCCGGCGATCTTACCGGGAATACCGGTGTTGGGGATAGCAGAACCTTCGTAGATCACGCGGCCTAAGTTATGGCCTCGCATGGTCTCGATGACAGCATCTACACACTGAGGATCTTCGTTAGAATCCTTGTCTGCAGTAAATCCGGGGCCGAGAGCGACGGTGATGGGAGCCATGGACTTCGTCGTTCCAAGATTCTTCTTAGCAAGAATGGCATCCACTAAGGCCAGGGGATGGAAAGTATCCAGACAAAGGCCCTTAGGATCGATGAGCATGGTCAGTTTTCCTTCTGCAAGGAATTGTTCAGCCTCTTCGATGTCCTTAGCCAGATAACAGGTGATGCCCTCGATGGTCTGGGTTCCCTGATAGACTGCTTCCGAAAAAGCTACATTGCGTCGGATCGCAGAGGGAGTGGGAATTTCAAGGATCAGCACGGAAAAGCCGCACTGATAGAGTTTCATGATGGTGCCGGTGGCGATGTCACCGCCGCCTCTGACAACGATCAGTTGATTCATTTTATTTTATGCCTCCCTGCGCTTTCTTAAGCATGAATTTCATAAACGCCTGGATATGGGGTGCCAGGATATAATCTTTTCTGTGGATCAGATAGATGGTCCTGCCGGAAGCATGATCATCCAGAGGGAAACTCAGGACACGTTTTTCTGCCAGGATACTGCGGGCCGCCATGTGCGAGATAATGGAAATTCCCAGACCACCGGATACCATATTTTTGATGGCCTCCTGGTCGTTGACTCTGGCAACAATGTTCAGAGAGTCCTCGGAGATGCCGATGCTTTCCAGAAACAGGTCCGCGGATTTCTTGCTTCCGCTGCCGGTTTCACGCATGATGACGGGGTTCTGCATCAGCTCCCGGATGCTGCATCCTTCCTGTTTCAGTTTCAGAAAATGTTCATTGACCGGGGTGATCAGCACCATCCGGTCCTTACAGAAGGGGGTACATTCGATCCGATCATCCTCCACCTTCATACCGATCAGGCCCACGTCGAACAGACCTTCTTTCAGGGCATCCACGACGCCCTGAGAATCGCTTTGGTGGATGGAGAAATAGGTGTCGGGGTAAAGTGCTCCGAATTCCGGCAACAGCTCCGGCAGGATGTAGGCAGAGGGAATGGTGGAGGCGCCCAGATGGATGATCTTATCAGACTGCTGAGAGCAGCATTCCACCATGCGGTCACGGAGCCCCAGGATACGTACGGCGTAGTCGTAGACTTCCTGCCCTTTGGGCGTCAGTTCGATGTTTTTGGTCGTGCGGAGGATCAGACGCTTGCCCAGTTCCTCTTCCAGTGAACTGACATGGGCGCTGATGGTGGGCTGGGAAAGGAACAACTTTTCGGCGGCCCTGGTAAAGCTCTGATGCTTCACGACAGCAGCAAAAGATTGCAGCTGCTTAAAATCCATGTGAGGTTCCTCCTATCTATGTTGTATACAGCCTGCAACGGCTGATATAACCATTTTTTTCAGAGTATTATTTTACCATACATTTATCAGAATAATAAATAATAAAATCAGTGTTATCTATAAATGCAATTTGAAAAACCATCAAGCATCATCTATAGTTAATCTAATATGATGTGGTTTTGTGCCGCAATAAAGAGGTTACTATGGAAGAAAAGATACAGTTCTGTAAAGGCGGTGGATGTACGGCCAAGTTAGGGGCCGGTGTGCTCAGTCGTGTTCTGGAGCGCCTTCCGAAGGGGAAGGAAGATCCCGATCTTCTGATCGGCTACGACAGCAAGGATGATGCGGCGGTATATCGGGTGGCAGAGGATCTGGCCATCGTGCAGACATTGGATTTCTTCCCGCCTATGGTGGAAGATCCCTATACATTCGGAAAGATCGCTGCGACCAATGCCCTGAGCGATATCTATGCTATGGGCGGTACGGTGAAGACAGCGCTGAATATTGTCTGTTTCCCTGAGAAGATGGATCTGAACATTCTGGGGGAGATCATGCGAGGCGGCGCCGAGAAGGTCCAGGAAGCCGGTGGAACCCTGGCCGGTGGTCATTCCATCGCGGACACCGACGTGAAATATGGGCTTTCAGTGACGGGAACAGTGCACCCGGATAAGATCTATCCCAACAACGGAGGAAAGAGCGGAGATGTGCTGATCCTGACGAAAAAACTGGGTGTCGGTATCATCTGCACGGCAGACCGTGTGGGGGAGGCTTCCGATGAAGCCATGCAGGCTGCCATTGAGTCCATGACCACATTGAATAAGTATGCGGCTGAGGTGTGCAGGGATTTTGATATCCATGCCTGCACGGATGTGACGGGATTCAGTTTTCTGGGTCATCTGCATGAGATGATGGATGGAAAGCATTCCTGCAGAGTCCATGCTTCCAACGTGCCGGTATTTACGGAAGCCCTTGCCTATGCCGATGAGTTTCTATTAACGGCGGCAGGACAGCGCAACCGTAATTTTACGGGACCTTTCGTTGAATTTGTGGATATTCCTTTTGCCATGCAGGAGGTGCTCTTTGATCCTCAGACCAGCGGAGGCCTCTTGCTCGCTGTGTCACCTGAGGAAGCGGAGGAACTGCTGCAGCGCTTAAAAGCCATCGGACTGCCTGCCGAGATCGTCGGAGAGATCTTGGATCCAGCCGAAATTGAGATCCGGGTCATCAATGCATAAGTTATATAAATACGAGGAGAAATATCATGATCAAAGTAAATGCTATGGGCGATGCATGCCCGATCCCTGTTGTCAAAACAAAGAATGCCATCAAGGAACTGAAGGGTGCCGGCGTGGTAGAGACACTGGTGGACAATGAGATCGCTGTCCAGAATCTGACCAAGATGGCAAACCAGAAGGGCTATGGCGTCAAGTCTGAAAAGCTGGGAGAGAATGAGTATAAGGTCACGATGACCATTGGTGAGACTTCTGGCAACGAGGGGACTGAAGCAGAGGAAGAGGTGACCTGCCTTGTCCCTGCAAAGAAAAAGAATGTGGTCGTTGTAATCTCTGCCGGTCATATGGGAGAAGGCAGTGAGGAGCTGGGAAAGGCTCTTTTGAAGGGATTTATCTATGCCATCAGTCAGCAGGATGAGCTACCTTCCACCATCCTTTTCTATAACGGTGGAGCATCCATTACCTGTGAGGGATCTGCTTCCTTGGAAGACCTGAAGTCCATGGAGGCGCAGGGCGTGGAGATCCTTACCTGCGGAACCTGCCTGAATTTCTACGGACTTACGGAGAAACTCTCCGTAGGCGGCGTCACCAATATGTATGTGATCGCTGAAAAGATGACGCAGGCTGACCTCATTGTGAAACCCTGATGGCAAGAGTGAAAACACCTGCCCTGATCCTGTCCTTTGCCAAGACGACAGATGCCATGGCAGTAGAAAAGTACTGCATGGATAAGGGACTTCCCGGGCGTCTGATCCCGGTTCCCAGACAGATCACTGCCGGCTGCGGACTTTCCTGGAAAGCAACACCGAAGGATCAGGATGTGCTGACAGAAGCCCTTGGTGAAGCGGGTCTTGTCTGGAGCGGATTGTATATTTTGGAGTTGTAAGATGATCTATTTGGATAATGCGGCAACGACATTGAAGAAGCCTCAGTGTGTTATCGATGCCGTGGTGCGTGCCATGATGGAAGCGGGGAATGCCGCTAGAGGTGCTCATGGGGCTTCCCTAGGGGCTTCCCGTCTGGTCTATGAGGCACGGAATAAGGTGGCGCAGCTTTTTGGTTGTCAGAGTCCGGACCATGTGGTCTTTACAAGTAATGCCACAGAGGCTTTGAATATTGCCATTAATGGCGTCCTGTCTAAGGGAGATCATGTGATTACCA
>JAZUIK010000019.1:0-9692 GCA_045642205.1 Bianqueaceae bacterium | reverse complement strand
CAACAATCTGATCGGCATTTATCACCTGTCGGATGCCTCTGCCGTCTACGCCTCGGGGCTCCTTCTCTCCCACATCATTGCCATGATCATCTGGCCGTTCTCCTTCCTGGCTCCTCATTATTTCAGAGCCACAGGAAAAGCGACCTTTACCATGATCGTCGCTCTCGCCACCATGTGGATCTTCCGTGTGGGTCTTGCCTATCTGTTCGTGCTCTATTTCCACAAGGACGTCCTCTGGATCTGGTACGCCATGTACATCGACTGGATCGTGCGCTTTATTGTTTATCTGATCGCGTTCAAAAGAGAATCATGATCCTCATCGATCCGATGAATAAAAGAAAACCGCAGGGCTTCTCGCCTTGCGGTTCTTTCGTTCTGAATCCTTTTTACTCACAGTCTTCACAGGTATCGCAGCCTTCTTCTCTATAAGGCTCGGCACCCATGGCCTGTTGGGCAATCTGGACCATGATGGCGCATTCCATTCTCTTCTTGAAGAGCTCGCAGCCCTTCTTGTACACGCCCTTAACGGATCCGGTCGCATGGTATGCATTGGCTGCACATCCACCGGAGCAATACAATCTTGCCCAGCAGTCGACACACTCGGGACGGGCATAGACGTTGCAGGAAGCAAATTCTTCCTGAGTCTCCTTGTTGGTAACACCATTCCAGATGTCGCTCAGTTTGTAAGCCTCTTCACCGACAAACTGATGGCAGGGATACAGGTCACCCCAGGGAGTGACTGCCATATACTCAGTTCCGCTGCCGCAGCCGGAGATACGCTTATAAACACAAGGACCACCGGTCAGATCGATCATGTAGTGATAGAAGGTGAAAGGACGGCCTTCCTTGTAACGCTCGATCAGAAGATCTGCCATCTCCTCATACTGCTGCATAACGATCTCGATATCCTCATCGGTGAGCGCTGCAGGATCTCCCTCCGCGCAGACAACCGGCTCCATGGAAAGCTCGGTGAATCCGAGATCCAGCATAGTACGGATATCCTTCATAAAGTCAGGATTCGCATGAGTAAAGGTGCCGCGCATATAGTAGGTCTTATCGGTACCTTCTCTGGAAGCAACCAGTTTCTGGAACTTAGGCACGATCTTGTCAAAACTGCCGTTGCCTGCATAGTCCACACGGAAACGATCATGGATCTCCTTACGTCCATCCAGACTCAGGACAACATTGCTCATTTCCTTATTCAGATACGCATTGACTTCATCATCCAACAAGACACCATTGGTAGTCAGAGTAAAACGGAAGTTCTTTCCGGCTGCTTTCTCAATGCTTCGCGCATATTCCACCAGCTGCTTGACGACTTCCCAGTTCATCAGAGGCTCACCGCCAAAGAAGTCTACCTCCAGATTTCGTCTGGTTCCGGAATTCGCTACCAGGAAATCCAGCGCCTGCTTACCGACCTCGTAACTCATAATGGCACGATCGCCATGGTATTTACCTTGGGATGCAAAGCAGTAGGAGCAGTTCAGGTTACAGGTATGGGCCACATGCAGGCACAGAGCCTTGACCACGCCGGAAGTGCGTGCCTTCAGTTCTCCTGCCATAGGTGCAAAGGTGTCCTCGGAAAAGAGCTTACCTGCATCCTTGAGAGATACGATATCCTCGTAGAGTTCTTCCAGCTCTTCCTTTGTAACATCCTCTCTGTCACCATACTTTTCCATCATGGCGCTGACGATCTCTTCTTTGGAAGAGGTTTCAAACATAGCGATGGCATCGTAAGCGATCTCGTCCACTACATGCACAGGGCCGCTGCAGATATCCAGAACAATGTTGTAACCATTTAATTGATACTGATGAATCATGATAACCTCTGGTTTTCTATATTGCCAAGAGAAGTGCCCATGGGCCTTCTCTTACTCGATTTCACACAAAAATGCCGCCAGTTACATGGCGGCATTTTTAGTTGGAGCACTGAATTTATCTAGCGCTCTTGTTCTCGCACTTCTGGTTAGCGATACCGCTGCTGGTCTTGCATGCGGACTGGCAGGAAGTCTGGCACTCGCCGCATCCACCCTTCTTAGCGCTCTCGCACAGGTTACGGGTCTCAATAGTCTGAATATGTTTCATGGTTAAAACACCTCCTATTTCAAACGATTTAGCATAGAGTACCACAGCAGAAAGAAAAAGTCAATGCTGCGATCCCGCCTCGCTCTGTTTTCCTCTTTGTTCTTTATAGCAGCGTCTGGATCTCTGATAACTTCTCCACTCTGAAATCTGCCTTTTCTGATCCCCTGGCCTCAGGCCCCTTATTGCCATAATCGAACCAGATTGTCTGAAGGCCACTATCCTTCGCCCCTCCGATGTCCGCGGTCAGAGAATCACCGATCATGACGATATCCTGAAGCTGAAGGGGACTTCCGATCTTCTTTTCCAGTCTCTTAAGGCATACATCGAAAAATCCTTTTTGCGGTTTACTGACACCGATCTCTCCGGAAGTGAAAAGATTTTCTTCTCCGAAGAATGGCAGCATCTCTGCCCGGGTCAATCGATTGAATTGCTGATCCCATGGACCATTGCTGGCAACCGCCAGTTCATATCCCTTCTGATGCAGATAGTCAAGAAGCTCCATGGCTCCTTCCACTGGGATCGCCTCCGATTTCAGCTGTTCCACGAAGGCCTTTTCAAAATCGCCACCAATCTCCTGCGCTCCATCTATGTGCAATGCTTCCAGGATTCGGATCCATCTTACCGCATGGATATCATCAATGGTTAGGAGTCCCTTTTCCAAATCCAGCCACAGCTGATCATTGATCTTATGGAAGGTAACATCCCAGTTCTGCGGCAGAGTGATGCCAAACCTGTCTGCTATCTTTTCGGCATCGGAAATGGTACACAGATTAAAATCCAGCAGGGTGTTATCCACATCCAGCATAATGATCTTACAATTCGACAGCATCTTCGTTACCCCTTAGTATTCTGATCTCTTCCATGGTCTTTTCCAGGAATTCAAAGACAGGTTGGTGGATCACATCCATGGAAATGCGTTCTTCCTCTTCCGTCAGCTCCGACTTATATTTGCAGACAGCGTCTTCATCTCCCGGTTTTCCTTTCAGGTAGATCATCTGGATCGAAGCCAGCGGCAGTCCCGGGTCCAACACTTCACTGATGGTATCTACGAAATAACGATACTCTTTTGTATCAAAGGCATAGACCTGATCTTTATATGTCACAGCTATACCTTTCCAATAGTATCCGGGAAGGATACCGTTCGTTCCATATGTCTTTACCAGGTCGTGGTAATAGGTGATCATCTCTGCTTCCGTGAGTTCTCTGCCGCCCACTCGTTTCACATGGGTCCTGGGCTGCAGATCCTCCGGAAGGCCTTCCAGATACAGGGCATCGTCGATGGCGATGACAGGTAAGTCTGTCAGTTTCTGATATGCTTTCGCCTTGAGGATCGCATTCTCTCTGGAGGTCTCTCCTGTTTCCTCCACATCGATGTGGATTCCCAGGTCCTTCGGAGTCACGATATCGATCCCGCGCTCTTTCAGCTTTCGGGAATAGTAACGAACCCGGCCTTTATTATTGGTTCCAAGTAATACTTTCATTCCGCACCTCACACCGTTTTCTCAATTCGTTCAGCACGCTCATGAAGTAATTCGATCATTCTTCCCTGCATCTCATCCGGAAGCACAGACTCTTTACACATTACTTCCCATCGCGGGATCATATCAAGCATTTTATCTATTTCCATTCTAGCTACTTTATCTGATACACCAATGTTCTGAGCCAGCTGCAGAAAATCTTTGCGTCTGACATGTGTCTTTTTACCATTCAAGGTCAACGCCATATCCTCAGTATCTTCCGGCAGAATAAGCTGCACCGGCAGAAGGTCATACGCTGGAGACAGGGCATATCTTCTACTATTAATATCCGTTTCAATCAAAGCAAAATTTTTCAAATGCATATCTGAATTGCCCGTCAGAAAGCAAAAGACTAACCGCAAAAAATATTCCGAGCGATCAAATCCTATTCTGGATGAGTATCGTTCGATGATCTTTGCACATCTTTCGTAGGAACCATGATATTTCTCTTCCGTAGGCTTTTTGTCTAACTGGCAAAAATCCTCCATCGCCAGCTTATGCATCTGGTCATTATCGGTCAACACACGATCGACACGTCTGGTAATATACGCAATATCCTCTTCTGTCTGGATCAATGCATGAGGTACCGTTATGATTCCCACCGTTTCAGCCATACTCATAACCAGATGTTCCGCTTCCGGCATATGAGCATATTGTGCTTCCTGTGGTTTCAGAATATATCCGGACGGATAATTCACGAGGGTTAATCTCGGTCTGTCTTCCTTGGAGAGATGTAAAGATAATTTTTTCTGTACACCAGGTACAGTGAACCCATGAGAAATCGAAGTCCTGGCAAGAGTTTCCAACCCCTTACCGCTTAAATCGATTTCGGGCATATCCTTAGTTCCAAAGAAGGACCGGACACACGATGCATGCCAGCCTTTGATCTCCCTTTGGGAATTTCGGATATCTTTTCCACAGCACAGACATTTCATAGAACTTCTTCCTCTCGTATGGATACATTTCCTATACAATCCCGACAAGTCTTGAGCAGCAGTCCAAAACGATCTTTACGATCCAGTTTCCAGTTTCTGATAGCCATATCCATAACCCATCCTTCAGGAATCAGACCATCGAAAAAGGGGAACAGCACCTCCGATTCATATGGTTCTTCTTGAAGCGGAAGTGTCAAGGAAACACCCCTACCATCCAATCGACTAAGCCAAGCCGTGTCATAAGTGAATTGATACCCAGACTCCGTTTCGCGTATCACTCCCGCTCGCTTGTCATTAATCATGACCATGCCCGCTCTGTATGTATTCACTCTTCATTCTCCTTCCGCCCGGGTACAGCCTCCATTCCAAACATCGCCAGTGCCTGATTCACCTTATCCATTCT
This sequence comes from Bianqueaceae bacterium, assembly GCA_045642205.1. Lineage (GTDB taxonomy): Bacteria > Bacillota > Clostridia > Lachnospirales > Bianqueaceae > RUG760. The sequence continues at coordinate 4,752 of JAZUIK010000019.1, read as the reverse complement.
AACGGTCTCTTTTCCTGTTTCCAGTTCGCGGATGAATCGCAAACCCAGTCCGGATCGCATCGCAAAATCTTCCTGCGTTAATCCGAGCTTTTTTCTCTCCTGCCTTATATATTCGCCAATCACATTCCGTTTCATAACACACCTCCAAACAAATAATACACCCCAACGGGTATAAATTCAACTTTTTCAGCCATTTTATACCCGTTAGGGCGTATTTACATTGTTATGTTTTGTAAATATACCCTTTCGGGTATACTTATTATTCACTTCTCAGTGCAATGACCGGATCCTGCTTTGCAGCACCCTTGGAAGGAAGCATACCGCCCAAGGTGGTCAGGACAATACTGAGTGCCACCAGGATCAGTCCGCTGACGATGGGCAGGTATGCGTTCAGGGAAGGCTGGTCTGTCACATCACGAAGGATGATATTGCCGGGGATCAGCAAGAGCCACGTAACACCCACACCGATGGCACCCGCCAGGAAACCGGTAATGATGGTCTCGCAGTTGAATACCTGGGTAATATTGTGTTTGCTGGCTCCCATAGCACGAAGGATGCCGATCTCCTTGCGGCGCTCCAGAACGGAAATGTAGGTGATGACACCGATCATGATGGAGGAAACCACCAGAGAAATAGATACAAAGGCGATCAGGACATATCCGATAATATCTACGATATTCGTAACAGAGCTCATCAGGGTTCCCACCGTATCGGTAAAGTTGACGACATCATCCTCGTTTTGAGCATCTCTGAGGGCCTGATTGTAGGCATTCAGGATATTGACTACCTCTGCCTTAGAGTCAAAGTCAATGGGATAGAAAGTAATGGACTCAGGATCTGATGTATCCGCATAACCCAGGGACTTCAGATTCTTATCGTAGTCTGTCGATGTTGTGGACAGCATGGTGGACAAAACGCTCTTCATCTTTTCCGCAGACATATTGATGTCTACCAGATCTGCCAGAGAATCCGCTGAGAAGTCCATCATGGAGGACATCTGATCCATGTAGGAAGACATCATGGTGGTCATCGCTGACTGGATCTGTGTAGCCAGACTGGTTCCGATGGTGCTCACAACCGAGGTCAGTTTCTGAGAGATCACCGTAGTAGCCGTGGTGGTAAGATCCGAAGCAACTGTTTCAATGTTTGTGCTCAGCTGTTCCAGATCGATCATTCCTTCCGTATGGGTCAGGATCGTCGAAGCCGCTGCTTCACTTGCCAGATAATTCTGGAAGGACTGAACGATAGCCGAGATCACAGGCAGCTGATTCGATTCCGCATAGGTACTGTAGCCTTCGTTGATGGCTACCACCAGATCACTTATAGCAGATTCCACCGTCAACATTGCGATCACCGCATCGACCGCTGCCTGAGACATGCGATCCATTGTGGCTGCTGCCTCTTCCGTTGCAAGATAAGCGGAAAGATTGGCGTTATCCGCAGGATCCAATCCGTTAGCGGTGCAATAAGCATTGTACCCCTGCATCAGATCGGAAACAGCATTGATAAAGGGTACAGATCCGGCAATACTACTGAGACCTCCCTGACTGACCTGATCCTGGAAAAATCCGCTCAACAGTGTACGGAATTCCTCAGAATTGAAATAAGCCGTGTAGGCATCAGAGAGACCGGCGGCATTCAGCGTGGGATCTCCCTGTACCGATGCCGTGTAATTATCATAGAGCTCCGTAAACAGTGTCGATATCTTGTCCGGAGTAATGCTGATCTCCACACCGTCAAAGATTGCATCGATGGTCGTCTGGGAGATACTTCCAAACAGTTCGTTTAACGTTGTCGGGTCCAGCAAAGAAGACAGATTCATTCCGCTCAGGTCCACCGACAGGGAGCTGAAAGCTGAAGTATCCGGTGTCAGGCTATCCGCATCGAAGGAAAACAGGTTCGTCACCGCCTCCTCATCGATAGAAAATAGTGACGCCAAGTCAAACTCCGAGCTGTTGTCATCAAAAGCTTTTCCCGTAAACACATTGACATCCGGAGTTTTCAGCTGCTTCTGAACGATCTCCGAATTCCTTGCGGTTTCGATAATTTCATAGATCAGATCTGAACGATAGCAGATTCCCTGGGAGAGCATAGCCGCAGAAGAAGACTCCATCGGACGTACGATACCGACGATCTTCAGTTCCTTGCCGTTGCGAGCAATCTCTGCTTCTCTCGTCTCAGAAACCTGTGTGTAACAGCCTACCGTCTCGTCATACTCATACATATCCGTAGGGAATACCATTCTCAGCGTAATCCCCAGAAAGTCCTCATATTTCCATTGAGTCGATTTTCCGATCTCCACACTTCCGGTATCACCCTCGGTGTATGCTTTAACCAGATTCTCCAGTTTATCAGGATCCTTGAGTCCAAGGTTGTACAGGGCCAGATCCGAAATACCATTACCTGAAGTCAGAACGACCACCAATTCACCGGAGTTTTCCGGCCAGTGACCTGCCAGCACTTCGTATGCGGGCTGATACAGAGCCTCCGTCTCCGGGAGACGGGAAAAGGTGGACATATTGCCGCCGGCAAACATGGCAAAAGCTGTCATTCCGGTGGCCGCCATGGCGGAATCCGGATTTACCTGGCGCACTTTTTTATCGGAAACCTGATAGATATAAGGGGTAACATCATAGGAATACTCGATAGCGTTCACGTAAGAATCGATATCCGTGGCACCACTTTCCAGGTAGGTTTTCAGTGCCCCCAGATTGTTTTCTCTGACCGTACCAAACATACGGGAAATGATCTGCCTCTCATGGACCGCATTTTCTTCATAGGGTTCTTCCGTACCGGTATTCACCATCATGGAAGTCAGATCAAAGGCAGCCTTTGAGATCTGGAGGGGATATTCCGAGAGGGTTTCCTCTTCCATATTCTGAATGTATTCATTGGCACCATTGGAAAGTGCCATGATCAGAGCAATACCGATAATTCCAATGGATCCGGCAAAAGCTACCAGCAACGTTCTCTTTCTCTTACTCAGCAGATTATTGAAGCTCAGGCGCATGGAAGTCCAAAGGGACATACCGACCTTACCGAAATTTCTCTTTTCTGTGGGTGCCTGGTCCTTTTCATCGATCACATAAGGATCAGAATCGGAGATCAGGGCACCATCCTTCAATTCAACGATACGGGTAGAATATTCTCTTGCCAGTTCAGGATTATGCGTGACCATAACCACCAGACGGTCTTCGGCCACTTCCTTTAAAAGCTCCATGACCTGCACACTGGTCTTGGAATCCAGTGCACCCGTGGGCTCATCTGCCAGAATGATCTTGGGATTGTTGACCAGTGCACGGGCAATAGCGACACGCTGCATCTGTCCGCCGGAAAGCTGATTCGGCTTCTTGTGCATATGCTCCTTCAAGCCAACTTTTTCCAGAGCCTCTGCTGCTCTGACTTTTCGCTCGGATACGGGAACATTACTGATGGTCAGTGCCAGCTCTACATTCTCCAAAAGAGTCTGGTGAGGGATCAGGTTATAGCTCTGGAAAATAAATCCGACAGAATGAGAACGATAGGAATCCCAGTCTCTGTCTTTATAGTCTTTGGTAGAAACATGGTCAATGACAATATCTCCGGAATCATAGTGGTCCAGTCCACCAATGATATTTAACAATGTTGTCTTTCCGGATCCGGAAGGACCCAGGATAGAAACAAACTCATGATCGCGAAGATTCAGGCTGACATCGTCCAGGGCTACCTGGATGAAGTTGCCCGTTTTGTATTGTTTATGGATATTTTTAACTTCTAGCATGCAAAACTCTTTCTATACTTGAAGCGTACTGCCGGGTTGATCCTGCAGCAGCCCATAATCGGACAATTGACCACTATTATAACTCCAAATTGTTAACACGCAGTGAAGAATTATATATTTAATCTATTGTTTTTGTATTTCTCATCTGATCCATGTCGCAGGTGTCATGACAAGGACGGTTGGTTGTTTCTCGCATTCGATCTTCTGTAAGGCTTCTTCTATCTCAATGGATGAATCTGTTGTCTGCACCGGGCATTCCACAGAAGCCAGAAAGCTCTCCAGTGTTCCAATGACAGGAAAACCGATATTCTTTTGATCATCGCGATAATGCATCGGGATGACGATGCGAGGCTGTATTTCTTTCACAAGATTAGCTGCCTGGGTTCCATCGATCGTGAAAAATCCTCCAACAGGAATCAGCAGCACATCCAGTCCCTTCAGTATCTCTTTCTCTTCCTGACTGAGTTCGCATCCAAGATCTCCTAAATGAGCGATACGCATACCGTCCGCTGACAAAATATGGATCGTATTGGGACCACGTTTTGCCCCCTGAACATCATCATGCCAGCTGTTGATCATCTCAACACAGATATTCATCTCCCCGGGGACCACCGTGACTGCCTCTTTATAACCATGATCTCCATGGCCATGACTGCACAGTACCAACTGCGCCTTCTCTTCCACAGGTCCAAGGCCGGGAACTGCCTCCGGTGCATAGGGATCCAGGACAACGGCTGTCCCTCTATATTCAATTTTAAAGCAGGAATGTCCAATCCATGTGATCTTCATATCTTTCCCTCTCTGTTCAATACATATTTTCTTTCATAATGAAATCAACACACCTATTTTATTCGTTCTTCTTCCCTGAAACAAGTTCCGTTTTCCTCATAGGTCACATAAACATCGGCAAATGTCCACACGTTGTCACTCCAACAGGAAAGACCGGCACCGTTGCTGGCGGTCCTTCGTATCTTAATGAATAATTACCAAAT
>JAZUIK010000018.1:0-8904 GCA_045642205.1 Bianqueaceae bacterium | reverse complement strand
CAACATAGGCATCCGCAATGACAGGGATCTCCTTGTTAACCAGAGGAAGGATGACCATCTTACCGATCTTGTCGGCATAACGCTCATCGGAGGGGTGAACAGCAACCGCAGTATCACCCAGCATAGTCTCGGGACGGGTGGTAGCAACTTCAATATATCCGCTGCCATCCGCATAGGGATAACGCATGTGCCAGAAATGACCAGCCTGCTCCTCGTGCAGAGTCTCTGCGTCGGAAATGGAGGTCTGGCAAACGGGGCACCAGTTAACGATACGGTTTCCTCTGTAGATCATTCCCTTCTCATACAGACGCATGAAAACGGTCTGAACGGCATTGGAAAGTCCGTCATCCATGGTGAAACGGGTACGATCCCAGTCACAGGCGGAACCCAGCTTCTTCAGCTGAGAGATGATTCTGTTGTGATAGGTCTCTTTCCACTCCCATGCCTTCTCCAGGAAGCCATCACGTCCCAGATCTTCCTTATGGATACCGTCTTTAGCCAGGTTCTGAAGGATCTTGATCTCGGTAGCGATCGCAGCATGGTCCGTGCCGGGCTGCCACAGAGCATTGTAGCCCTGCATCTTCTTGTAACGGATCAGGATATCCTGCATGGTGTTATCCAGTGCATGACCCATGTGCAGTTGACCGGTAATATTCGGAGGAGGAATAACAATGGTAAAGGGTTTCTTGGTCTCATCGACTTCCGCATGGAAGTACTTATTGTCTTCCCATTTCTTATAGAGACGGCTCTCTATATCTTTGGGATCGTACGTGGTAGGCAGATTCTGCATAGTACGAAAAGTCTCCTTTCAGTGTATAAAAATAGTGGTACCGAAACACACCAACAAAGGGCGAATATTCGCGGTACCACCTTACTTTTTAACTCGAGCATGCAATAACGACATGAACCGGAACGGCTTCACTTGTTTCAGCCGTTCAACTCCGAAGCGACCTTCAGCTTATTTATACGCAGGATCTTTCAGCCACGGGCAACCCGGGATCCTTTCTCTGAAGCGTTTTTAGAAAGCTTACTCCTCTTCTTCACTGTTGATAGATTATGAAAGGATACCGCTTCTTTCAGAAAATGTCAAGTACGATGCCCTCCAAAATGCGTCCCCTTCCTTCTTTTGATTGCAGTGAGCAGAAAAAATTGCTATAATGAAACATCTATCCATACCGATAAATAAATCCATTGAACCTAACGAGGTATCCTATGGCTAAATACAAATGGCGCCCGACCCCTCAGGCCCTGCGCAATATTTTCATTCTGCTGGCTATCATCATCATTATCCTGGTCATGATCGCCAACGGCATTTCCAACATGATCACCAACATCGCCAACAAGCGTGCTTACAAGGCTTCCGCTAAGGAAGTTGCCGTCCTCAGACAGGATTATAAGGAAGATGGTCTGACCTCCTTCCCCAGCGGCAAGATCAACCGCACGGTAACGGGAAAGCTTCCCTCCGTGATCACCGATTATCTCTGGGTCTATGATAACCAGGCGGATTACGATGCAACGATCCGTTCCTTCGCACAGAAGAATCATGATTTTGCTCATTTCCTGTTCCTTCAGGGTAATGGTGCTGTCTCTGATCCCAAGTACAAACTGACCGAGAGCGAGACCTCCGGTGGTTTCCCCGTTTACTATCAGTGGGATGAGCGTTGGGCTTATACCGAATATGGCGATTCCGTCATGGGAATCGACGGCGGCTGTCCCACCATCCTTTCCTCTGCGTTCATCGGTCTGACCGGAAATGCGGCTTACACCCCCACCGCTCTGGCTGAATATGCTGAGCATAACGACTATTACTACGAAAACTACGGCAGTGCCTGGGCTCTGGTTCCCAATGCCGCCGAAGACCACGACCTGTATCAGGAAGAAGTCATCCTGGACGAAGAAGCCTGGCACTACGAGCTGGACAACGGCCGTGTCATTGTCCTTGTCATGGAGCAGAATACCTGGTGCCGCGGCGAAGGTTATATCCTCGTTACCAGTTATAACAAAGATGGCTACCGGATCCTTGATCCCATGAGCGTTGCCAACACGGCTAAGACCTGGACCTATGCGAACCTGCAGAAGGAAGTAGAAGCAATCTGGGCTATTGGAAAATAATCAGATAATTCAAGTAAATCACCCGGATCTCTCGGCGACGAACCATGTCGCCTCGAGAAGCCGGGTGATTTTTGATATACCGCGATATACAAGATAATATTGAAATCTATGTAATTGACGAAAAAGCAAGGGCTTCTCTGAGCAGCATTTCCGCTGCGAAGAGATCCCTTGCTTTTCTTCTTTTATATTAACAAAATCACATCGGTCTTTTCGATGTCGTATTCTCCCAGAGGACGACTTTGCCTTCCTGCAGGGTTTTCGGCATATCAATCAGACGCTGGTTTCTGGAGCCTCGGAACTCCAGAGTGATATCCTTCAGTCTTTCCACAAAACGGCCATCCACCAGAACATCCAGCAGAGAAAGGATCTCATCTGTAACCTCTGTGCGTACATGGCCTGCGCGGGATGGTCTCATATCCCCATCGTCCACCGGCTCCCCCTGAGGGATCGTTCCCTGCAGTTCCTCCAGTCGGCTTCCGGAAAATGCCCAGATATCCTTCTTGGGACATTCCTTTCTGACTCTCTTAAGAAAAGGAAGCAATGCCCTTTGATTCGCCGGCTCAAAGGGTTCTCCTCCCAGAAGAGTCAGTCCACGCACATATCCCTTGGAGAGCATCTTGATCAGTTCTGTCTGTGTCTCCTCGGTAAACTCTTTTCCATAACAGAAATTCCAAGTCTCAGGCTGGAAACAGTTGGGGCAGCCATTGGTGCAGCCGGATACAAACAGAACGACTCTTACACCGGGGCCGTTAGCGATATCACAGTCTTTGATGGTTCCGTAATACATTCCTGTTTCCTCTCTTTCTCCTTATCGGTCTGTTATTTTATGATCCGCCTTACTTCGCCAGTTCATCGATAGAGAGTGTGCTGAGGATCTCCTCGATGGCCTTTGTCTTTTCGTTATTGGTAAAGTCGGAATAGATAATGACATACAGTTTATTGCCTACCGGGATGAGTGCGATCTGTTCGACACAATACAGCGTAAAGTCATTAATCGTATTGGATACTCTGTAGCAGGTAGTCAATGCTTCGACCTCATCCTCTCCGTAACAGCGGATCCTTGCAGACTGCAGCTGAGAGCAGGAAAGTTCCAGCTTCTTCACTGTAGAACTGAGCTGATCCATGAGCTCCATGGACTCCTCCAGTTCTTCCATAGTCATATTGTGACCCATCTGGAAATATCCGAGATCGATATAGTTGATGGTTCCCTGGTCATAGACAGGAGACTGCATTCTGGTATAGATGCAGAAATTACTGGTAATACCCAGCATTCCGGCAAGAACATCCATCTCTTCCTGAGATGCATTATAATTACCGCTGGTCCATCCCGCTTCAAAGCGGAAAGTCATGGGTGGAACACTATAGGATGCATAGGTGGACGGTACATCCACTGTTGCACTGTCATACACACTGTGCTCTTTTTTCTCGCAGCCTGTCAACGTTGTCATGATCATGACAACCAGCAGCATGGCAGACAGCACTCGTTTGATCGTATACGTATATAAATGGTTCATAAAACCCTCACTGATAAAGTAGATGGGGATATAGTATCATATTTGCCTTGGTTCTTCCACTTTTTTCCAATAGGATAACTGTTTCCGCCTGCTTTTTCTGTGATACAATAGTCCTATATCCCGAATTGATCCAAGGAGGCCGTCATGTTCCATCAGAAGATCGAACTCTCTATGCCCGGTTCATTAGATTACGCTGCACTCTACACCTATTTCATCGATGAATCCCCGGAGATCCCCGTAGCTCCTAAGCCTGTTGTGGTTGTTTGCCCCGGCGGCGGATACCATTTCACCAGCGACAGAGAGGCAGAGCCTTTAGCCCTTCGCTTCAATGCTTTTGGTATCAATGCCATTGTCCTTCGCTACAGCACAGCTCCGGCTGTTTTCCCGACGGCTCTTCTGGAACTGGCTAAAGCCATTCAGTATGCCAAAACCGAAGGTCCGAAATATGGATGCGATCCTGATCGTATCTTCACCATGGGATTTTCTGCAGGCGGCCATCTGGCTGCCTCCTATGGAACCTTCTGGAACAGAGAGTTTGTTCTGGAAGCATTAAATGCTTCCCTTCCTAAGGATGCATCTTCTTTAACTATGGAAGATCTTCGCATTAAGGGCCAGCTGCTCTGCTATCCTGTTATTACCAGCGGTCCTAAAGCCCATCATGGTTCTTTCCACAATCTTCTTGCTGATGAATATGAAGCCAAAAAGGAATCCGTCTCTCTGGAGAACTTCGTCACCAAGGAGACTCCCGCTACCTTTATCTGGGCCACCCAGAATGACAATGCTGTTCCTGTAGAGAATTCTCTTCTCCTGGTCAATGCGCTGCAAAATGCCGGTGTTCCCTGTGAATTCCACATGTATCTGGAAGGTCCCCATGGTCTCTCTTTGGCAGATCGTACCTGTTCCGGGCCCGAGCATATGCGCAATACGCATGTGGCGAAGTGGATGAAGGACTGTATTGAATTTATCGATCTAATTTAAGGCTCTTTTTGAAACAAGAAGGGGATCATATGGCGCGGTGCTATCGCAATGCTCCATATGATCCCCTTCTTGTTTTCCAAAAACCTGTTTTCTATAGAGAATCGAGAAATGTCGAAGATGTTGTCCTCGATCATTCCTGATACTGTCCTTGTTATGACTGGCGTTTCAGGTATTTCTTTACCTGCTCTAAGGAACTGTTGTTCCAGTCTTCTTCGCTGGCAGTTTTGGCATAGGGAACCACAATGGCAAGGTCCATGTGGGCGCCTTTGTCATAGCCGTCGGGTTCGGTACTGAAGAAATAGTTGTTCCAGGTTTCTTCCGGTGCCTCCGTAAACCGATCCGGCTCGAGGTAGATCATCTTTTTTCTTTCTTCTTCGATAAAGACAGCTGCTCCCCAGGGAGATAATTTGGCAAACTCCTCTGCGCGAATATCTGTAAAGATACCGGGAAGAGATCCCTGCTCGATCCTCTCTTCACCGCGGACGATCTTTGTACCGATGGCCTCAAAGGTGACATCGGTTTCGGTAAGGTTCAGCTTCAAAAGTACTCCGATATCCGTATAGGGGTGGGCTCTTTGATAATCTGTATCAAAGATGAAATTTCCCAGTGAATAGAAGATCATTTTCCCGTTATCAAAGGTCTCGTAGTTCTCCGGAACATGGGGATGATGGGCTACCACGATATCAGCACCCATATTCAGATAACGGATATATCTGTCTCTGGTATAGGGGTTAGGCATGTCGGCAAATTCCTCGCCTCCGTGGGATACGACAATACACCAACGGCAGGTTTTCTTGATCTCCTGAATACGCTCGGCAATATAGGCTTCATCGTCCCAACGGAAAACTCCGGGCTCTGTCTCACTGGAGGGGATACACTCTGTCATGTAGGCGACGCCAAACATTCCGATACCGCCTGCCTCTTCCAGATAGACCGGCTCTGACGCCATCTTATTGTTGATACCGGCACCGATGGTCTGTGCCCCCATCTCTTTCGCAATGGCCAAAGTACTTTCCAGTCCCTCTTTGCCTGCATCCATAATATGATTGTTGCTGATATTCCAGATATCGGCGCACATATCTTTAAGGACACAGGTGGCTTTAGGGTTCATACTATGGAAAAAGACACCGCGGCTTCCATCGTCCACCGCATCGATCAAGGCTCCTTCCACATTGGCGACAACATGATCCGCACTCTTAAAAAAGTCCAGGATCTCTTTGGCCAGAAGGTCGGGGTCCTCCCAGCGTCTGTCCATATATCTGTCAAATCCGATATCTCCCGTAAATACCAAAGAGCAGGTTTTCTTATCCATCCCTTAACCCTTTCAACACTCGTTACTCTGTCACTGGTGAATCTGGTCGTTCAAAGAGTTACAGGTTATTCCCACTCTCCGAAACGAACCGGCGGCTGATCCTCTGTGTGCTCACCCAGCATCTTTTCCATCCAGATCATGTGATACCAGCGATTGAACTTAAATCCACAGAGATTGAACTGACCGATCAGCTTGTATCCCATGTGCTCATGGAATTCTGCGCTGTTCTTTGTCAGGTATTCATCGTTTTCCTCCGGGTAACCGATGCAGGCATACAGATTCAGGATGCCCATCTTTTTCAGCGCTGCTTCCAAAGCTTCATACAGTTTTCTTCCGTAACCTTTACCGCTGACACCATCCTTCAGATAGATCGTCGTCTCCACTGCCCAGTCATAGGCGGCGCGACCTTTAAATACGCCGGCATAGGTGTATCCCACGATCTCGCCATCGTCTTCAGCTACCAGGTAAGGATACTTCTCCAGAGTATGTGCCATACGGTTTCTGAATTCCTCAACACTCGGTACTTCATACTCGAAGGTAATAACCGTTTTTTCTACATAATAGGTATAGATCTGTAAAAGTGCCTGAGCATCTTCCAGGGTCGCTCTTCGAATCACTAACTCACTCATTGCGTCCTTCCGGGGTCTCCTCTTCATACATCTTTTTATTCTCTTCCCAGGTACGGTTCATGTTCCTGGTCCACTTGGCGGTATATGCCTCGGAAAATTCCTCGGCAGAAATACCAAAGCAATCCATCATGTCTACCAGGTACATCATGACATCGGCACACTCTTCCACAAAATGCGCACGGACCTGGGGATTGTTCATGATCGCTTCATGTCCTTTTTTCTTTAAGATCGCTCCGATCTCCCCCATTTCATCATAGGTCCAAAGCAGAGAGTATGCCCCGATATCCGGAGTATGTTCCGCCCATTCATGTCGCTCTCTGAGCTGCTGCTGACAGCGAATAATATCGGAAATGTGCAGGTCCTTTTCGTTCATCTGCTCCATGATGTATCGCTCCTTACTGGTTACTTTCCTATGACTTTTCGTTTTGTATGCCGCTTCTTTGTGGTGGTATCTCCGAAAAAATCATACTCCAAATAGTACCATTCTTTTCTCTTTGTCACAAGTACAGATTCCTGAAAAGAATCTGCTCTGTCCCTTGCTTTTTCTTTGGAAAGTAGGTAAAGTAAAGGTCTGAGGTTCTTTGGATCTGCTCTTTTTGGCAGTGAAAGTTCCCCACTCTTTAGCTTTTCTCTTTTCATAGCCAGAAGGAGTACTTTGATGAACAAGAACGAGATCTCCGGCCGCCATGCTGTGGCCTTTATGAATCAGTTTGACTATATCCGTGAAGCCGGTACTAAGGCCGATTGCCGCGCACAGGAAGCGATCCTCTCTTCCGTCCGCGCACTGGGTGCCGATCCTGTTACCGAGTCCTTCACCTTCCCCGTCAATGTAGTGGACAAGGCTGTCTTTACCGTGACCGCTCCCTTCGAAAAGAGCTTTCCCATGGGCGGCTATATGCGCTGCGGTTCCACCGTCGAAGGTGGTATTACCGCTCCCTTTGTCTACGCTGAAAACGGAGATGACATTTCCCTTGCCAATGTAAAAGGAAAGATCGTTCTGGTGAACGATCCTGTTCGCGGTGCCATGTATGACAAGTTAGTGGAAGCAGGCGCCGTTGCTTTCCTTACGGTCACCGGTACTCCCATCGATGAGGGCGAGGATCTGATCCCTGCCGATCGTAATCTGTTCTATCAGGGAGAAACTCCCATCCAGGGCGGTGTCCTTCATCACAAGGACGTGATCACCCTGGTCGAAGGTGGTGCCTGCGAAGCCCACTTTGAGCTGCAGACCCACACGGAAGAGCGTTCCTCCAATAATATTATCTGCCGCGTCGAAGGTTCCGATCCTGAGTTAAAGAAGGAAGTGCTGACGGTTACCGCACATTACGATTCCGTTCCCCAAGGTCCCGGTGCTTACGACAACATGTCCGGCTGCGGTATCGTTTATGAACTCCTTACCTATTTCCTGAAGAACCAGCCCAAGCGCAGCATGGAGTTCATCTTCTTTGGAGCTGAAGAAAAGGGGCTGGTAGGAAGCCGCGCTTATACCACCAAGCATGAGGCCGAAATGCCCTGCCATCGTTTCAACATGAACATCGATCTGGCCGGTCAGCTGGTGGGCGGTACCGTCTTTGGTGTTACCGCTGAACACTGTGTCGATAATTTCCTTCTTGCTACCGCCAAAGAGATCGGTATCGGCGCTGGACTCAAAAACCAGCTCTGGAGTTCTGATTCCAACTGTTTCGCTGCCAAAGGTGTTCCCGCTATGACCCTGAACCGTGACGGATACGGTATGCATACTCGCCACGATACTTTGGACAAGATCTCCTGGTGGTCCATGGAAAGAAGCTCTCAGCTCCTTTGCGCCATTGCGGATAAATGTGCTAATGCAGAAGTATTTCCTTTTGAGAGAAAGGTACCCCAGGAATATCTGGATGCCTTAAATCGTCATTAAGATCGCCTATAAGACAATGATAATAAAGCACAGGGATCTTCCTTCAACGTCCTCGCCAGACAAGCTGTCTGCGGATTGTTTTAGGAAGAAGCCCTGTGCTTTTTAATTGCATCGTTATGAGTGTAGAAGGCATCAGAAACTTAATGCTTCTTTCTGGAAGCATAATCCGTCTGGATATCAGCGCTCCAGTTTTCCTGCACGCTGCCGCAGGCTCTTACGGAACTCATGGCCTTGCTGACTGCCTTGTAGTTGACCGCAGTTCCCTGCGCATCACTCTCAAAGCGGACTGCCATCTGGGGACTTATCCCATAGGTCTTGGCTGTTTCGACAGCATCGATGTTAGCGCCGAGGAATAGGAACTCCCAGCCATCCTTTCTCTTCTGCTCGATCATCTTTTTGACCTTATCAGAAGAATATTCATGACTGGCATTTTCCATGCCATCCGTTGTGATGACAAAGATCGTA
>JAZUIK010000017.1:0-10890 GCA_045642205.1 Bianqueaceae bacterium | reverse complement strand
AAAAAAATAAAGGGCCGTGCACCACCACAGCCCTATTCCAACAGGAGAAAGAAAAAAACATGAAAAAATCGAATAATCAATTTGATGCTTTAATCTTACCCATGATTTGTGAACAATTTATGAACACTCTGCTCCACTTTGATTTCGCTTGCGAAACACTTTTGTTTCAAAAAGTACATTCAGCCGCTAATTATTGCCAAAAGCCTTTGAGTAGCCCTTATACAAAGGGATTCCAGAAGCGACTGCCGTTGAGGAAGTTCAAACTCAGGGACAATACAAACAACAATCCGCAGACCACCATGGCAATGATATCCATCTTTTTGAAGGGTCTTGCCATATACCAGGTACGCTTTTTATTCTTTCCAAAACCTCGAAGTTCCATGGCATTGGATACCACTTCGATACGGCTCATACTGGAAAGGATCAGCGGTACCAGAATGGAAGCCGCTGACTTGATCCTCTTGAATACATTTTCCTTACTGGTCATCTCTACACCACGCGCCTGCTGTGCCTGAGAGATATCGTGATATTCTTTCTGGATATCGGGGATATATCGAAGAGTCAGCGCTACAGAGTATGCGATGGAATACTTGACACCGATACGGTTCAAGGAAGCGGCAAACTCACTGGGATTCGTTGTAGAGACAAACAGGAGGATCGCTGGTACCATACTGAGGAACTTAAGGATCAGGTTCAGATGATAGAACAGCTGCTCCAGAGTGATATTGTAGTTTCCACCGATCAAAAAGAGTTCATGGCTGGTTCCGTAGATCCTGACACCATACTGGGGAGAAAACAGATAGACGGTCAGGTTGTTAAGTACCAGGAAGAAACACATAAATCCAAGCACGAAGGAAACTTCCTTTAACTTGATCTTAGAGATCCCAAACAGTACCAGAGAGGAGATCACCAGCGCCAGAAGAAGTCTGGTATCATAGGTGACCATGGAAGAGAGGCTCCAGAGGAGCACACATACCAGTTTGGTCGCACCGGTCAGAGAATGGATTGGGGACTTTCTTTCGATATAGTTGAATACGTTGATCATTGGCGGACTACCTCTCTTTCGTAGTCGATAAAGCGCTGCACATAGGATACGGCATCTTCGATACCGCACTTCTGTGCCAGATCAAACAAAGAGGTTTCTTTCAGACTTGCCTTCTCGATCAGTTCCTTATCCGTCAGGATCTGTGCACTCTTTGCCTCCGCGATCAGACGGCTGTCACAGAAGACCAATGCTCTTTCCGCATATTCCAGCATCAGATGCATATCATGGGTGATCATGACGATGGTAATGCCGCTCTTGTTCATGAGAGAAAGGAACTCCATGATATCCGTGTAATGACGGAAATCCTGTCCGGCCGTAGGCTCATCCAAAATGATGATCTCCGGTCTCATGACCAGAATGGAAGCAATGGTAACACGCTTCTTCTGACCATAGCTAAGGGCAGAGATAGGCCATTTTCTGAACTTCCAGAGGCCGCAGACCTTTAAGGTCTCCTCCACTCGCTCTTTGACTTCCTCTTCGGATACGCCGCGCTTTCTTAACCCCAGAGCGATCTCATCGAAGATCAGATTCTGAGAGATCATCTGATTGGGATTCTGCATGACATAGCCCACATGATCGGCTCTTTCCTTAATGGAAAGTCCTGAGATATCTTCGCCGTTCAATCGAATGATTCCCTGTGTATGTTTTTCGAAACCGCAGACGACCTTGGAGAAGGTAGACTTACCGGCACCGTTTCTTCCAACGATAGCGAGCAGTTCTCCTTTATACACCTTGGCATTGATATCATTCAGAACAGCTACCTTCGTCTCCGCATTGGATTCGTACGCAAAGGTCAGTCCCTGAACATCCAGAACCGCTTCTCTTTCTTCTTTCTCCTTTGCAGGATGGGTAGTCTCAAACCACTGCTTCACTTTATCCTTGGTCTCGTCAGATAAAACGATACTGCGGATCGAATGAGGCTGCATATCGGGAGTAATGGTAACCCCTGCATATTTCAATGCCGTCAGATATAAAGGCTCACGGATACCGTTCTTAACAAGCAGGTCCCCGGAGAGGATCTCATCGGGCGTTGCATCTGCCAGGATGCGGCCTTCCCCCATGAGTACGATACGGTCCACATCTCTCCAAAGGGCATCCTCCAGACGATGCTCGATAATGATGATGGCAGCGCCGGTCTGCTTTCCGATCTCATCGATCAGTTCTACCGCTTTTTTACCGGTAGCCGGATCCAGATTGGCCAGAGGCTCGTCAAACAGAAGCACATCCACATCATCGACCATAACACCGGCCAGGGAGACTCTCTGCTTCTGTCCACCGGAAAGCTCACTGGGAGAATAGGTCATGTGGGAACGGATATTGACCATATCCGCTACCTTAGCAACTCTCTCATGAAGTTCCGGTTCCTCAATGCATTCATTTTCCAGTGCAAAGGCAATGTCCTCTGCGACGGTAAGTCCGATAAACTGACCGTCCAGATCCTGCAAAACAGTACCGACGATATGAGAAATATCAAAGATACTCTGATCCTTGGACTCTTTTTCGCCGATAGTCAAGGATCCCTTCATCTCTCCTTTATAGGAAAAGGGGATCAACCCATTGATACAATGGATCAACGTGGACTTGCCGCAGCCTGAAGGTCCGGCAATAAGGACCTTCTCTCCCTTACGGATCTCCAGATTGATATCCTTAAGAGTGGGAGCTGCCTGAGCATTGTACTGAAAGCTGAAATCCTTAAAAGAAATGATCGGATCCACCTTCTGCCTCCTTCATACCATATCTGTAAAGACAAATATAGGGAGAAGAATGCTTTCTCCTCCCTATCTGTATGTTTGATAAATGAATTATGCCTCTTCCTTCAGGCTGCCCTTCTTGGGGGTTGCCTTTGCATAAGCCAGAAGCAGCAGAGTACCAACAATAGCGGTGGTAACAAAGTTGCTGATACCGGAAACCAGACCCTGAGCGAACAGCTTCTCAACAGGCTCGGAATAGATCAGGATATCCAGGACAGGTGCACATACGCCCCAGCAGATAATGTGAGAAACAAGCTGTGCAACGTTGAAATGAAGGATCTCCTTCCAACCGAACACACCTTCCTCAACCTTGCTGCCAACCTTCTTGCAGGCAAAACCTACCAGAAGACCAAAGATACCGGAAGCGATAACCCAGCTCCACCAGATTCCGTAACCGAAGGATGCATCGATCAGAGCATGACCGATCAGACCTGCCAGGACACCAACGATGGGTCCGAAAACAGCTGCGATGAAACCAAGGATACCATACTGGATGGTGATGTTGGTATTCGGTACAGGGCTGGGGATAGAAACGAAACGACCGACAACAAAGAACAGAGCGGCACCGATACCGGCTGCAACGACCTGCTTAACGGGGAACTTCTTCATAAGATGTTTTCTCCTTTCCGACACACGAAAATTACTTCGGCCCGGCTAAACTAATAAATTGATGTATGATCTGTGTTCTTCCCGCTAATGCTCCAACGCCAAAAAACACTGAAACACGCTCATGACACAGACCATCTGTCATTTTATCCTATCCGGAGCCTATCGTCAATTTTTTCTTTCCTTAACAAATGCATAATCTTTATTGTAAATCCTGCAAATTTTCCGTCATTCTGATCGTTATAGTTGATTTTTTGCATGATCGAAGATCATTTCCACCATCTTTCGCTATCATACTGAAAATAAATTGAATTTCCTGCAGGATTTTGTATTGCATCTTGCAATAAGAGTGATATAATAACAAAAGTATTTTTTAATTTAGTACATTAAAGTGACGAAGAAGAAACTTAATGGTTTTGTTTTCGGAGCTATAAAGAAAAGGAGTACCACTATGGCAATCAAAAACCAGTACCTTCTGAATGTTTATGAAGGTCTCAGCAAGAGAAATGCTGATCAGCCCGAATTCCTTCAGGCAGTTTATGAAGTCCTCGAGACTCTTGAGCCCGTTATCGAAAAGCATCCCGAATATGAAAAGAATGCTATCATCGAGCGTATGATCGAGCCCGAGCGCGCAATCCTCTTCCGTGTACCGTGGGTTGATGATAACGGTAAGGTACAGGTTAACCGTGGTTACCGTGTACAGTTCAATTCCGCTATCGGACCCTACAAGGGAGGTCTTCGTCTGCATCCCAGCGTAAACCTTTCCGTTATCAAGTTCCTTGGCTTTGAGCAGGTCTTCAAGAATTCTCTGACCTCTCTTCCCATGGGCGGCGGCAAGGGCGGCAGCGACTTCGATCCCAAGGGCAAGTCTGATGCAGAAGTTATGCGTTTCTGCCAGAGCTTCATGACTGAGCTGTATCGTCACATCGGCGCTGACACTGACGTTCCCGCTGGTGACATCGGTGTAGGTGGACGTGAGATCGGTTTCCTGTTCGGTCAGTACAAGAGAATCACCAACGAGTTCACCGGCGTTCTTACCGGTAAGGGACTTTCCTACGGCGGATCTCTCGCTCGTACCGAGGCTACCGGTTATGGTCTTTGCTACCTGACCGACGCTATGCTGAAGGACAACGGCAAGAGCTTCGAAGGCAAGAAGGTCGTTATCTCCGGTTCCGGTAACGTTGCTATCTACGCTAACCAGAAGGCTACCACTCTTGGTGCAACCGTTATCGCTATGAGCGATTCCAACGGATACATCGTTGATGAGAATGGTATCGACTACAAGGTCATCCAGCAGATCAAGGAAGTTAAGCGTGATCGTATCAAGACCTATCTTGATTACGTTCCCACCGCTAAGTACGTTGAAGGATGCAAGGGCATCTGGACCGTTCCCTGTGATATCGCTCTTCCCTGCGCTACTCAGAACGAGCTTGACGAAGCAGGTGCTAAGGCTCTGGTCGCTAACGGTGTTATAGCAGTTGCAGAAGGTGCAAACATGCCCTCTACTCCCGAAGCTGTCGCTGTCTTCCAGGCTAACAATGTTCTGTTCGCTCCCGCTAAGGCTGCTAACGCAGGTGGTGTTGCTACCTCCGGTCTTGAGATGAGCCAGAACAGCATGAGAATGAGCTGGACCTTCGAAGAGGTCGATGCAAGACTGCACGACATTATGGTCAACATCTACAACAACATCTCCGCAGCTGCTAAGGAGTATGGTATGGAAGGAAACCTGGTTGCAGGTGCTAACATTGCCGGCTTCAAGAAGGTTGCTGATGCTATGATGTGGCAGGGAATTGCTTACTAATTAATTGCATATAGACAAAATTAGACCCTGAAGGTTCTTTCTCAACTTCCTCGACAGCTTCGCTGTCTGCGGATTGTTTCGAAAGAAGACTTCAGGGTCTTTTTGTATGATATTCAATTAAAGTAGTTGCGCTTACGGGAGTGAATTGATATTGAAAAAGACTCTGGGACTTCTTGAGTAAGCTCAAGAATAGAGTTGCGCTTCACGAATGAGTTAATCAAAAAGAACCACTTTCAAAGCTATCCGCAGCCTATGGCGAGGACGGTGAGAAAGTGGTTCTTTTGGTTCTATCTAATTAATGAACTCAATGTAATCAAGCTTCCTGCTGATTCTTGATCATTCCGATCATAAGCATACCGATGATGTTGAAGATCAGGAATACGACATATGCGCCGTTCAGACCAAAGGGAGTTGCGCTCATGATTCCGGCAACGATGATACCGGAGCAACGAAGAATGGTATTGATTGGAGCAACTGCTTTGTTGACCTGGACGAAGTCGTAACGACCGAAGCAGGTACCGATCATGGAGGGGATCAGGTTACCGATACCACCGATACCAACACCGGCGAAGATGACGGAGATCATAATGACAACGGAGCCGCCAACGGGCTGCAGAAGCATCAAGATCAGGGTAACCACATACCATGCACCGTAGATGTAACAGGTCTTCTTGGTACCGATCTTGGTGTCCAGAACGCCCCATACGTAGCTTCCAATAATACCGAACAGAGCGGCAATAGTCAGCATGGGAAGGGCCTTATCCGTTGCAGCACCAACGGCTGCAGCCTCATCCATTCCTGCAGCGATCATCTGAGGAACATAGATGGAGACCAGACGGGGGATCAGCTGAGATACGATACCGACGGTGGTCATCCACAGAAGACCAAGGCCGACACCGATACCCCAGACGGTGGGGTTCTTCAGAAGCTTGGAAGCAGTCCACTTGGAAACGTGGCCTTCCAGTTCCTTTTTGGTAGCTTCGATCTCTTCCTGGCTCATCTCTTCATTATCAGGAGCAATGCCCATCTCCTCAGGAGAGTTCTTGCACCAGAAAATGGAAACGATACCAAAGATGATGATCAGGATAGCGAAAACGACGTAAGCGCCGGAGATGGAACCGGTCACCTTCATCAGTACGTTCAGAAGAAGAATGAAGGTTGCGGTGCAAAGAGGAAGACCCATGGTGGACCAACCCAGTGCAATACCCTTCTTCTTTGGGAACCATACATTCATCATCGTATTGGGTACGACGTTGATCTGTACAGAACCGGAAACGAAGATAGCAACGATCATGGCGATGACGAAAACAGCAAAGCTGTTGGTCAGAGCGAATACCAGCATAGCGATACCGGTGACGAAGTTACCGATAACGGCGGTCTTTCTTGCACCAAGCTTGTCGACCATCACACCAAAGACAACGCCACCGATGATGGCAGTCCATCCGGCAAGGCCGGCCAGTGTGGTAGAAAGATTTGCGTCAAATCCCTTTAATGCTTCAAACTGAGCAGGGAAGAAATTCAGGCCATCGGACCCGATAGCACCGGCGATGTAATAACTGATGGCACAGTAGATGATCATGGACCATCCCCATTTGCCAAATCCGGTAGATTTCTTTTTATCCATGGAAATCCTCCTCTTTTATGCAATCCATGCTGTCCAGGCAGCGCTGACAAGGAATACCAAGATCAGTGCGGGCAGCAGGTTCAGAACCTTGATGTCTCTCTTGATTCCGGTCAGACGAAGACCTGCACACAGGGTGATGATACCGCCTGCTGCGGAGAAATCACCGATCATTTCCTTGGTAATGAAGGGACCGATCAGTCCTGCAACCAGGAACAGGCAGGTATATACAATAGCCTGGGGAATGCACAGAGCGGGAACGATCTTACCCAGCAGAGAACCAAAGATAACTGCGGTAACAAAATCAAGGATCGCCTTGGTGATCAGGATGCTTCCGTCTCCGGTAAGCCCCTCGTTCAGTGCGCCATACCAGCCGGTACCGCCGCAGCAGAACAGGATGACAACGGCACTGACCTGGATCAGGAAGGATTCATCTGCATTGGTGCCCTTCATCAGCTTTCCGACAACAGCGGTAACGCCCTTATTGACGCCTTTTTCAAGCTGTACCAATTCACCTACGATGTTGCCCAGGATCACAGCCAGAACAACCGCAGACAGAGTATTCTGACGAAGGATCAGAACGATACCCATGGTGATGGCAGCAATACCCAGGATGTTGTTCAGAGCATTCTTCATGCTCTCGGGAAGCTTTTTACCAATGATGACACCGAGAATGGCACCTACGAAAGTTGCACAGACATCGGTACAAATTCCAATCGGCATATGAAATACCTCTTTTCATAAGAGTTAAGTGTTATTGTTTATCGATAAGACAGATCATCTCATCTATCTCCGGATCCCGCAGTTTGTAAAGATACATTTTGCCGCGGTACTCCGGCACGTGCGTATTCTGGTAAGCAATCCCCCTCTTCTTTTGAGGAAGCAGAGAACATTCCCAGAATTTCGACAGCACGGATTTGGGGAATTTCTTTGAGAAATGGGCCTGGAGGAACCAGGAAAAGTCCATATCCATCATTTTCTTTAGGGTCTCTTGATAGACCCCTAAAGAAAGACTGTCCGGCCAGAACAGACACATCTGTGGAGATGTAGCATCGCCAACCAGCAACACCTTTTCCTCCATAAGTTCTCCTTCCAGAAGAAGTCCGATACTTCCAGGTGTGTGGCCAGTAAGATCAATGACTGTTACTTGGATTCCCCCCAGATCAAAGATCATATCCGGTTTGATATCCTTCAGTCTTCCCTCTTCTTCCATAGAGAAACTCAAGCGGCATTTTGAGAGATCCTGCTTCAGATTTGACTCAATGATATCCAGGATCTTCCATGTATCTTTCATAATGAAACGATCTATCGTATTCATGTAGACCGTATCAAACTGAAAATTGCCTCCCATATGGTCATAGTGAGCATGAGAGTTGATGACGATCAGGGGGAGTTCTGTTAGAGCCTCTACCTGCGCTTTCAGATCTCCCAGACCGCACATGGTGTCAAACAGGATCGCCTGATCTTGTCCCACCACCAAAGTGCAGCAGTTTCCCACTTCGTTTTCGATCTGGATCAGATGGTCCGAAAACCGTGTTACTTTATAGGGATACAATGAGAACTCCTTTACAGCTAAGTTCAGCTGTCCTCTCAGACATTGATTGAAACAAAAAAGGTTCGGACATTCGGAACGCATCCGGACACCGAACCTTTCAAGTTGTTTACTGGTTCTTGCTTCCGGCAGCACGAGCTGCAGAAATAATGATGTTGCCCTTGATCTCAGAAACCGGGGCTCCTCTGGAACAGTCACAGACAATGCTGTTGAAGCCCTGCAGCATAGGACCATATGCATTCGCATGGCCAAACTGCTGGATCAGCTTAACAGCAATGTTTCCTACGTTCAGATCAGGCCAGATCACAACGTTTGCCTTACCAGCAACCTTGCTCTCTCTCTTGACCTTCTTAGCTGCAACTGCAGGAACTATAGCACTATCCAGCTGGAACTCACCGTCGATGGCCAGATCAGGACGTCTCTCCTGGGCAATAGCCAGAGCTTCCTTCACCTTGTCGATCAGTTCGCCGCTTCCGCTTCCCAGAGTGGAATAGCAGACCATAGCACAGCGAGGCTCCCATCCAAGCAGAGCCTGAACGGTGTCACATGCAGAGATAGCGATAGAAGCCAGCTGACCGGGATTGGGATTGGTGCATACAGCACTATCACCAACAGCCAACAGAGAGCCTTCACTTCCCTCGTAGCCGGGGATATCGCAAAGACCGATACTGGAAATGGTGTCAATTCCGGGCTTCATACCGATGATCAGCTGTCCAGCAAGAAGGACTTCACCGGTGGTGTTATCGATACCCGCAAAGGTAACATCGGCATCACCGACAGCCTGCATTGCCATAGCAAAGTACAGGGGATTTTCCATACGACGGCCAAGAGCCTTTGCCTTCAGCATACGTCCGGGCTGATTAACATAAGCTTCGATGACCTGATTCTTGTACTCTTCATCGTGGATATCAACGATGGTGAATACATCAAGCTCATAGCCGCGCTCAGCAGCTAAAGTCTTGATCTCTTCTGCGTTACCTACAAGAACGGGAACGACATAGCCTTCTTTTCCGCACTCATAAGCAGCCTGCATCATCTTCTCGTTGGTTGCTTCAGGGAAGGCAACCTTCTGAGGATTCAGCTTGGCTTTTTCATAGATCTGATCTAATACGCTCATTGTATGAATCCTTTTCGTTAAGATTTTTGAATGGACTACCCGGAAAAAACCGTTATAAACAGCATTTTTCCGGGTCAGATTTGAATTAAAGCTCTTCCTCGACCTTGTCAACAAGCTCGCCGATGGTAGCGCATGCAGATGCATCCTGCAGGGAAACCATAACGTCCAGCTCATTCTCAAGCTCAGAAACAAGACCTACCATCTGAATGGAAGCACCCTTCAGGTCATCCTTGAAAGTAGAGTCAACAGTAAGATCAGCAGCGTCCTTGCCATATGCCATAGCAACGAGTTCGATTACCTGTGCTTCAAGTTCTTTACGATCCATGATGAATTCTCCTTATAAAAATATTTTTTGCTTTGGATCCGGAAAATCTCTTCTCCGGATCCATTTGTTTACTTAGCAGATACGATCTCAATGATTCGATCGTATTGATCTGATCAGACTTCTTCGTCCAGATCGAAGACAACGGTCTTATATCCGTCTCTCTGGTAGATAGCAGCCTTGACCTTGATGGGCAGACGGGCAGCCAACTCCGCACGGTTCTTCTTGGTGATACCACGAACAACACCATTCAGACGAGAACCTTCCTTCAGAACGATCTCGCCGTATGCATACTTGCCAAGAGGCTTGTACTCAGGCTTGGAGGACAGAGCTGCAGGAAGAACGATGGAATGCATGGTAGCTTCTCCGTCGATCTCGACCCACTCCATATCCCAGCAGCCACACTCATTGCAGGCATAAACAGGAGGAAACTCCACAGCGCCGCAGCACTGGCACTTTCTGCCGGTGATCTTGCCTTCTTCCAGGTTCAGGTAGAACTTCTCTACTACTTTTTCAAGTTTGATTCCCATGAGTTTATCTCCTTTCCTATTAGTCCTTGGTTCTCAGAATGATTGCACATACATTCTGGGATCCGCCGTATCCACGCAGCATGGTGGTCTTAGGCAGCTTCTTTACCTGACGCTCGCCGCACTCGCCTCTCATCTGCATGCAAGCTTCGTAAACGTCAGCCAGACCGGATGCAGCATGAGCATGACCAAAGGAGGTACGTCCACCGTTGGTGTTGATGGGCTTGTCTCCGTCGAAAGCGGTACGTCCTTCGCAGATGTACTTCCAGCCTTCGCCGTAGGGCAAATAGCCGGCAACTTCTGCAGCGTACAGATGAGAAGTGATGATGAAGTCGTTTGCAAAGAACAGATCCAGTTCCTCGGGCTTAACACCGGTAACATCGTATACCTGGCGGACAGCTTCCTCGGTCGCACGGATCTCGAAGTGAGGATTGGTGGACTCGCAAGCTGCGGAACCGATACCCAGAACTTCGATGGGCTTGTGCTTCAGGTTCTTAGCGATCTCGGGGATCATCTCGGTAGCGCAGACGATGCAGGCGGCAGCGCCG
>JAZUIK010000016.1:0-4237 GCA_045642205.1 Bianqueaceae bacterium | reverse complement strand
ATGCTGATGCTGCCTAAGACCTGCATGTATATGTGGATCGTTATGATGGGATATAAGGATGTGAAACAGCTGTAAGATGGAACTGTTACGAAAGTACAAGAAGGAAGTCATTTTTATAGCCGCATTGTTAGTATCCGGAATCGTTCTTCTGATCGGAGTCCTTCTCTTCTTAGGGGAGGGAGAAAAGGTCGTCGTGACAGTTTCCGGAAAAGAGGTTGCCAGCTTTTCCCTGGATGAGGACAGAACGTATCTGATCGAGGGAAAGGATGGAGGGACCAACCTGCTGGTGATCCATGATGGCAAAGCCCATATGGAAACGGCCAGCTGCCCGGATGGGCTCTGTATCAACATGGGTAAGATCCATGCATCCGGACAATCCATCATCTGCCTGCCCAACGAAGTGGTAATCAGTGTGGAAACCCCACAGTCTCCCAACGAGGATGTGGACATCGTAGTGCATTAACGAGGTCACCTATGAAACAAACGAAAAAGATTGCGCAGTATGGCCTGATGGTCGCTCTGGCATTGGTCCTGAGCTACGTGGAGGCCCAGGTGCCGCCCTTTTTTGCGATCCCGGGCATCAAGCTGGGACTCACCAACGTGGTGATGCTCTATGCGCTCTATGTCATGGGTGTGAAAAGTGCTTTGCTCATCAACGTGATCCGTATCCTTCTGGTGGGAGCCATGTTCGGAAACGGTGTCAGTCTGATGTATTCGCTGGCGGGCGGAATTCTCAGCTGGATCGTCATGGTGATCCTGAAGGAGGTCTTCCAGTTCCACATCGTGGCAGTCAGCGTAGGCGGCGGTGTATTTCATAACGTGGGACAGATCCTGGTGGCCATGGTCCTTTTGCAGACCAGAGCCATTGCCTGGTATTTCCTGATCCTTTGGTTCACCGGTATCGCTGCCGGTGTACTGATCGGTGTCATCTGTGGAAATATCGTAAAACGTGCCGCGATGAAAAAATAATTTGCGAAATGATTTTTTATGTAAAAAATAAAGGAGGTCACAAATGACTAAGATCCTGGATGTCAATTCCTATAATGCAGCGCTTGCTGCTACCAGAGACGAGAGAATGGCCTGGTGGAGAGAAGCGCGCTTCGGTATGTTCGTCCATTACGGCCTGTATTCCCAACTGGGACGTCAGGAGTGGTCCATGTCCGCAGAAAATATTCCCATCGAGGAATATGAGAAGCTGGCGGATAACTTCTGCCCCAAGGAGGGGGCACCCCGTGAGTGGGCAAAGCTGGCAAAAGAAGCCGGTATGAAGTACATGGTCCTGACCACCCGTCACCATGAGGGATTCTCCCTGTGGGATTCCAAGGTCAATCCTTACAACTCTGTGAACTATGGTGCTCATCGCGATATCGTCAAGGAATTCGTTGAGGCCTGCCGCGAGTATGACCTGAAGATCGGTTTCTATACCTCTTTGATGGACTGGCATCATCCGGATGGATGGACCTGTGCTTTCGACACGGAGGCAAGAAAGCGTTTCACCAAGTATATCGAAGATCTGAACACAGAGCTTCTGACTCAGTATGGTAAGATCGATATCCTCTGGTACGATGTTCCCCGCCCCATGGAGAGCTGGGAAGGATGGGATTCTCTGGAGAGAAATCAGCGCTTAAGAGCACTTCAGCCCCACATCATCATCAATGACCGTTCCCTGCTGCCTGAGGACTTTGGTACTCCCGAGGAGGAGATCAAGGCTCAGGGTCGTGACTGGGAAGCCTGCATGACCTTCAACGGTGTATCCTGGGGTTATGTGGATGAGGAGCAGGTAAAGGAATACTCCTACACCGCACCTCAGATCCTGCGTATGCTCAGGACCTGTACCATCGGCGGCGGAAATCTGCTTCTGAATATCGGACCCAAGCCTGACGGCAGTGTTCCTGCGGATGTTATCGAGCCTTTGAAGAGAGTCGGTCGCTGGCTTGAGACCAACGGTGGGGCTGTATACGGAAAGCGCCCCAAGACCGAGCGTAAGGATTCCACCTGGATCAGCGGCACCACCATTTCCGCTGATGAAAAGACCCATTATGTATGGCAGTGGATCTGGCCCGCAGGCGGCAGCTTCTCTCTGGGCGGTTATCGTACCGCACCTAAGAAGATCACCATCTTGGCTACCGGTGAGGATGTTTCCTTCACCTTCGACGGACATCGCATCACCATGAACAACATGCCTGAGAAGTGTCCCGATCCCAACGGTACCGCTGTGATCAAGATCGAGTTCGACGAGAAGCCTGAATTCATCCGTTTCAGCCGCTTCCCTCAGCTGAATTTCGGTAAGTACTACGAATAAAAACACATTGTGTTACACAGATGGGGTCAGAGCGAAAATGCACACAGGCAACGCACAGCGTTTCCTGTTTTACATTTTCGCTCTGACCCTAAATGCGGAATCTCCAACATTTGTTGGAGATTTTTCTGTTATCTTTCCTTTTTGATGACTTTGTCGCTTTACAATACTAAAGCGAAGAGTTATAATATGTGATCCCAGATTGGAATATGTGGTCTTGTTTTGCTGGGAGATGGAAAGGAGACAAAATGTCGATCTTGTCTAAACTGAACAGTCCGGTGATGTATCTGATCGTCGGTGCTGTGATCTTATTTGTTGTTTTGATCTGTGTGATCTTCATGGTCAGAGCGTATCGTGCCGGTCTTGCCATTGGTATGGATAAAGAAAAAATGGAGAGGACCATTGCGGCCTCTGCTACCTTTGCGGTATTGCCCTCTATAGGTATCCTGCTGGGTGTTATCGCCCTTTCCGGAAGTCTTGGTACCCCGCTTCCCTGGCTGCGCCTTTCTGTTATCGGCGCGCTGCATTATGAGACCCAGGTGGCGGAAGCGGCTGCAGAAGCCGTCGGTCTTCCCGGACTCAGTGCCGCTGCCATGACGGAGCAGGCCTTTACGACCATTGCTCTGGTCATGAGTGTATGCATTATCTGGGGTATGGTACTGGCCGTAATCTTTACCAAGCGTTATACCTCCGGAAAGAAGAAAGATGCCAAGGCGGAAGGTACGGCAGCGAAGGAAGAGACCGGAAAGAAAAAGAAGTCTCCCTTTGCCGGCTTTGGTGACAAGGCCATGAGTGCCATGTTCATCGGATTGGTTTCCTGCTACATCGGAAGCTACATCAGTGAGTTTATTTCCGGATCCAAACCCTTTGCCTTTGATGGTTCGCTGATCCCCTTATTGGTAGCCATCGTTGGAGGAAGCGCTATGGCAATGTTCCTGTATTTCCGTGATAAGAAAAAGGCGGAATGGATCGATAGCTTCTCCGTTGCGGGAAGTATGCTGATCGCCATGGCCGCAGCCGTATTGTTTGGTGTATTTCTGAAGTAAGGAGGTGGGAGAAGATGAGTGAAAAAATGAATGTGAACGATAAGCAGCAGATCTTCGAAGCATATAACAAAAAGACCCATTTCCTGGGAAGACTGTTAAGCATCATCTGCATGATCCTTTTTATCGGAGTTCCCTTTGTCATGGGCGCGATATTGAATGCTATGCCGGACCTGCATGCTTTCTTTAAGTGTTTTCTGGTAGTCGGCAGTGTCTATCTGGTCAGCGGTATCGCAGAGTATCTGATCTATACCCCCATGCTGGGTGCCGGCGGCAGCTACCTTGCCTTTATTACCGGAAATCTGATCAACATGAAGATCCCCTGTGCCGTAACCGCCCGTGATATCGTCGGTGCAAAGAGTGGTACACCGGAAAATGAGATCATCTCTACTTTGTCCATCGCTACCAGTTCTCTGGTCACCATCGTAGTGATCGCACTGGGGGTTTTGCTGATGATCCCGCTGCAGCCGATCCTTCAGTCTCCGGCGCTGGCTCCTGCCTTCGACAACGTGGTCCCTGCACTGTTTGGTGCCATGGCTTACAAGTATTACAGAGGCAATATGAAGCTGGCAGTGTATCCGCTGCTCATTATGGCCATCCTGTTCATCGTCGTTCCTTCTTTAAGAGGATCCGTCAGTTTTATGATCATTCCCAGCGGTGCCATTGCCATCGGTATTGCCCTGGCAAGACATATCCGCGAGATGAATAAACAGAGCGAGGAGAAATAATATGATCGCATTATATATCGTGCTGGGCCTTGTCGGACTGTGTCTGCTCCTTGTATTGATCGCTGTGATCAAGACTGTTCTGACTCCTGCTAAGGTTTCCGATTTTGAACCGGCCAAGCAGCCCGAAAGGGAAGCCGCCTATGCGGAAAAGCTTTCCAAGATGGTGC
>JAZUIK010000015.1:0-7026 GCA_045642205.1 Bianqueaceae bacterium | reverse complement strand
ATCGGCAGCAGGATGGTTATATGATTCGCTGGAAAGAACGCTGGAAGTTGCCAGAGCCACTTCTGAAGTTACTCACAATCATAGGGAAGGTATCAAGGGAGCAGAGTCTACGGCAGCTGCCATTTTCCTTGCCAGAGAAGGGAAGAGCAAGGCGGAGATCATTTCCTACATTACGGAACGCTATGGATACGATCTGACTCCTTCCCTGGAGGAGATGAGACAGTACAACAGTCACAATGAGACCTGTCAGAGGACCATGCCTTTGGTATTCAAGTCCTTCATGGAATCGGTGGATTTTGAAGATGCCATTCGTAATGCCGTCTCCATGGGCGGTGATACCGATACCATCGCAGCGATCACCGGCAGCATTGCGGAGGCATATTATGGAATTCCCACATCCATGATCGAGGAAGCAAGAAAGAGAATCCCTTCGGACATGGTGAAGGTAATGGATCGATTCGATCCGATGTGCAGTATTATCAGCAGATCATGATCTGCTACAGGGTTCAGATATATCGAGTCTTTTGGAAAAAACATTTGGAAAAGTAAAGTTTTGGAGGTAATAACAATGGAAAGAACAATGAAAGTTACGGGTAAGGGAAAGATCGCTGCAAAGCCGGATACGATCCGTCTGGTGATCACGGAGACGGGAAAGAAGAAGGAGTATGCAGAGACGATCAGGGAATCTGCCCGGATGAAGCAGGAGCTGAATGAGGTACTGGAGAGCGTTGGACTGAAGAAGTCAGATCTGAAGACTGTTTCCTTCGACATTGATACGGCGTATGAGAGCTATCAGGAGAAAGGAGCCTGGAAGAGAAAGATGGTAGGATATACCTTCACTCACAGAATGAAGGTGGAGTTTCCTTTGAACAATGAGTTTCTGGGAAAAGTGCTGGGGGCCGTGGCTGATTGCGCCGGAAAGCCGGAGTTCAGTATCCTGTTTACGGTAGCGGATCCGGAACCTGTCAAGAATGAGCTCCTTGCCAAGGCAATAGAGGATTCCAGAAACAAGGCAAAGATCATGGCTGCAGCATCCGGTGTGTCCCTGGGACAGATCGTCAATGTGGATTACTTCTGGGGTGAAGTGGAGATGGTATCCAGATTCATGGACTTTGGAGCTGAACCTTTGGAGGCCAGAGCTAGTTCTGCTGTGGATATCGATGTGGAACCGGATGATATCGATATGACAGATACGGTGACGGTAATCTGGGAGATCATCTGATAGGGAAAGTGAATTCTTCTGTGAGTTGAAAAGAGGGGGAAAAGGTGGTATATATTCTCTAACAACAGTTGGAGGAAAAGACTATGGCTGAACCGATTATGATCATTCATGCGATCATCGACCAGGAAACGATCACCAAGGTAGAAGGGAAGAATGGCGGAGCCATCGTGATCCCCTTTACAGGAGATGTGCGATCTGATCTGTTCCAAGGAACCATCATGCCCGGTGGCACGGATGTGCAGACCATCAACACGGTGGGAGTCAAGCATATGTGCGCCAAATATATCCTTGCTGGTAGGGATTATACGGGAGCAGCATGCAAGATCTTCGTGGAGAACAACGGATACATGACCTTGAACGAAGTAAAGACCGAATTCTTCACCGCATGTCCTTCCTTCATCACAGACAGTGAAGCCCTGGCTCCGTATCTGATGGGAAACCATTTCAGAGCGGAAGGCCACGGCGTAGCGGATGGTGTGGAGATCTGGGTGTTCGATACACTGAAGGATTGATGATCGATACGCCTAAATGAATGCGGCAATGCATGTGGATCAGTATAAAGATCGGTATGCGCACAATAGAATATATTTAGAAGTCGATAGCTTATTTCAGCTGTCGACTTTTCTTTTTGTAAACAGATCCTGGGAGTCCCATTTTGTGACAGAGATGCATGATACAGTTTTCCTATCAAACAATAATCCCTTCGGTAAAGATACCGAAGGGATGGATAGGAGACAAAAATGAAGGATGTCAATACAAAACCGATCGTCAGGGTCAATGAGATCCTGGGTTCTGTCGGATTCGAGAAATGGGATAAGGATCCAAGTCTGAATGAGAGACCGGAGGTCCGTCTGGGGCTTTCCGCTTACGTGAAATCAAAGAACTCCTGGGACAAGACCGAGAGAGTGGAAGCCATTGTCGGATCTCCCATAGCGGTAGCGGTGGAAACACCCAGTACCATCTATGTCTGTGACGACAGTGCGATCAGTTATCGAAGGGAACTCTCAAAAGCAGCGGAAAGATAAGCTTACCTAAGCAGCTCATCCAGGAAGTAACCTCTGGAGAGGGCTCGTTTACCGGCTCCATCTACTACCACGATGCGGATGAAACTGTCTTCCTTCTTGCCATATTTCAGAGTCTGTTCTACATAATTCTTAAGATTGAAGGTGGCTTTGTTGACAGGGACGCCGTTTCCAAAACGGAACCGATCGGCATAGCGACGCTCTGTTACTAAAAAGACTTCAGCGGCGTTGGGACAATCAACCGTCAGTTCTGAGGTTTCCTTGTCAAAGGAGATATCGTTGATGATAGGCCCCCAGGAAGCATAGACATCCCCGGTTCTAAGTGAGTCTATGACATCTTCGTAGGAGAGGGAGTCTGCTTTGACATAGGTGGCGGCACCGCAGTAATCCCTGGTGTTGTGTCCATCATCCGATGCGGTGGGGAAGCAGTGTTTCTTCAGAGAGAGGAAATCATGGTATACATGGTCATCGGCATCCATGTTCCAGCCAACGACATAACAGCCGGTGTTGAAGGTTTCTACAAAATCTGCCCCTTCGATGCCGCAGTAGTCAGGGAACAGCTGGGTAGACCAGTGGGGATGACAGTAGGTGACCAGAAAGCCATGCTTGTGGGCATCCTCGATCATGGCATTGACGCAGTTTGCGTCATAGTCACGAGGACAGTTTCCTTTGTAGTAGTCCTGGATATAGTTCCTGGCATTTCTGTTGGCATAGTCCGGATTGGGCCAGGGGTAGACCCTGCAGTCTTCTTCCGGAGCAATGAGCACCAGATGATAGGTCTTAATGAAGTCATAGGGAACATCGCCCAGATCTTCGTTGAATTCATATTCCATGGCGGTCAGAGCCAGAAAGTCTTCATCGGTCAGTTCCGGATGGGGTACCATGATATCGTGATCGGAATAAGCGATGATACTGTAGCCCTGAGACTGGTAGATATTCTTGATCTCTTCAGGAGTATGGTGACCGTCAGAAACGGTGGTATGGTTGTGGAGATTGGCTTTGTAAAAGGATCCGTTAGAATGGAAGAGACTTCTTTTCATGGTTTTTTCCTTTCTTTGCAGGGAAATGCACATTTGGGGTCAGAGCATATCTGCGTAATACGCAAATGGGGTCATATTTTCTCGGACAATTCTTGAATGTATGCAAGGATCTTTGCTGCCTGATCGGTGTCGGCGGTAAAGTAAGACCTGACAAGCTGGAACAATTCCGGATCATCTGCTTCCGTTACGACATATGAAGTGACAGAGGGAGAATCGGATTCACCGATCAGGTATTCAAAGGAAGTCCGGAACACCTTGGCAATTTCTTTAATGACCTGGATGGAAGGGGTTCTATCACCGGATTCATATCGAAGATAGGCAGGCTGTGAAACACCCACACGTTTGGCAGCTTCCTGTTTGGTAATTCCGAGCTTTTTTCTGCATTCGATCAATCGATCTATTTTCAAAATATTATTGTCCATGTTAGGTTTACCTCCATAGTTGAAGTATAACACAAGCTTTATACCAATGGAATAAAATGCTTGAATATACCAAAGGTATAGCATATAATGAAATATACCAATGGAATATTTTGAGAGATGTGTGGCATGTGAAAGAGGGGGAATAGATGGATAGATATCTGGAAAACGAATTGTCGACGAAAAATACAAAATATGATACTCATGCGAAGCGATTACTCAGAGATAAGAATATTCTGGCATCGATCATGACCGAGGTTGTACCTGAATTTAAAGGGTATACTTTGGAAGAAGCCAAGAATGCCATCGAAGGAAAGCCAAAGGTCGGATCTGTGCCTGTCAGACCGACAGATGCAATCAGAGGAATAAGTAACGAGAGTAGCATTCCCGGAGAAGGGACATTAACTTTCGATGTTGTTTTCACCGCGGTCACGAAAACACATGATGAGACTAAAGTGTATATTAATCTGGAAGCACAAAGTGACTTCCACCCGGGATATGATCTCATTACCAGAGGTGTCGTATACGGAGCGAGACTTATCTCAGAGCAGATGGATACAGAGTTTACGCCAGAGAATTATGATGATGCCAAGAAAGTCTATTCTATCTGGATCTTCATGCAGGCACCAATTAAGAATCAACTGGACGAAAAGGTTTCAGATAGTATCTTTAAATATTCGCTAAAGCCATCGATCTTATATAAGTCGGAAGGAAGTAACGTCAATCCGGAGCGTTGGCGGTATGACCTGTTAACGGTAATCGCAGTGTGTTTGGGGAAAGATACATTCAATTCGAAAAACAAGGTCATAGGCTTGCTTTCAACGGTTTTCTCCGATAAAATGTTAGCGGATGAAAAGACAAAGAGATTGAAAGAAGAATACCAGTTTCCCATCGGTAAGAGGTTTCAAAAGGAGGTAAACATCATGTGCAACATCAGTCAGGCATTGCATAGTGATCTTAAAGATGAGATCAAGGAACTGAAGCAGAAGGTTACAAACGCTGAGACAGAGATTGCAAACGCTCAGAGGGAAAGTGCGATGAAGGATGCTCAGATCGAAGAACTCAAACGTCAGTTGGCGGAAGCTTTGAATGCAGCAAAGTAAGTAAATAGTAAGAAATAGTAGTAACCAGGCTCTGCCTGGTTATTATTTTGGAGAATGACATGCTCCCACCACTTAACTTGCGTTTGAAGTGGGGGCTTCTCAGTGGGGTCTTGCTACTGCTATGCTCAGTGCAGGCATGGGCATTCCCAGCGGTGAAGTTGCTGATATTGCCAATGCAGCTCTGTTCCTTGCAAGCGATGAGTCTTCCTACGTTACCAGCCATTCTCTGGTCGTTGACGGTGGTGTTATCGCATTCTGATCCATCCAGATATGGAAAGATGAGGGTCTCCGGGTGTTGCCCGGAGACTCTTTCTTTTTTATCCCTTTTCGATCGATCTTCAAATGGGATCTTTGGATCTCGATCCGTTTCAACAGAAGAAAAATCTTAAAGGTGAAGATGAGAAAAGTCTGCTATAATAGAAAGGTCAGGAGGTTAATGACAATGAGTGAACAGTTTTTAAAATTATGTCAGAACAGATATTCTGTAAGAAAGTTTTCAGATCGCCAGGTAGAAGATGAAAAGATCGAGAAGATCCTGATGGCCGGTCAGGTGGCTCCCACTGCCTGCAACTATCAGCCCATCATGATCTATACCTTAAAGAGTAAGGAAGCGATCGAAAAGCTGCAAAAGTGTAAGGTTTCTCATTTTGGAGAGACACTTGCCTTTCTCGTTTGCTATGATAAAGATGCATGCTGGACCAGAGGATACGATGGTAAATCCAGCGGTGATGTGGATGCTTCGATCGTTGCTACCCACATGATGCTGGAAGCCTGGGAGCAGGGCATCGGATCCACCTGGATGATGCACTTTATTCCTGAAGCGATCACTGCTGAGTTTTCCATTCCGGATAACCTGGTTCCCGTATGCTTGCTCGTTATGGGTTATGCAGATGAAAACTGTGAACCTAATCCGCTGCATTTTAAGAATAAGCCCGTCTCTGAGATCAGCGTTGTGTTATAATACATAGATAAATTATCATTTTGAATGATCTATGACAGTTGCTGCTGTTATAGGTGAAAGGAGGAGTATTCGTGAAAAAGGGATTTCGATATCTGTTAGTAACACTTCTGATCACAGCCATGAGTTTGAATCTGTGCGGCTGTTTTTTGCTGTTTGATGATGACGATTATTACGACGATTACGATGATTATGATGACTGGGATGACGATGAAGGATTTTTCGGAAGCCTGATCGGTGACTGGTTCTCTGATGACGATGATTGGGATGACGACTGGGACGATGACGATTGGGGAAATCGCGGTTCTTCTTCCTGGCACGGGCAGAACAATTACAGTGATTGGGATGACGATGATGACGACTGGGGTAATAACTATTCCTCTAACGGTTATGATCTTCCCGGTAATACGGACTACAGTCAGTATACCTTTGGTGGAAGATTAGGTTCTGCCAAGGAGATCGAAGGTACCACAGTGGTTGTGTCTGTTTTCCTGAATGATAAGAGAACATCCTGGAACTTCAACAGCTCCGCGGATATACAGAGCCGCAATAATGCCCTTACCTACATGAAGATCGCTACGGACTGGATCACCAAGCAGTGTGCACGATATGGTACTTCCACCACCTTCATCTATAACTGGAACCAGTATCCTGATCTGTACTTTGAGGGAAGAGTCTCCTGCGATATGACGGATGAGGATTCGGATGATCCGTATTACGATCAGATGGCCTGGATCGATGAAAATGTGGATTCCCAAAGTCTGATGGATAAATATGGTGCCGATGACATCATCTACATGCTGTACATCAATACACCTTTGTCCAATGAGTGTGTATCCGCTACCTATAACTATGCAGAGGATGACTACTATCCTTATGAGGTCGTCTCTATCTATGTGCATTCCGATGGAGAGGAAGAAGCACCTGCAGCTTACGCTCATGAGATCCTCCATACCTATGGCGCACCGGATCTGTACCTTGTAGATACGGATGGACAGAATTACGGTATCTCCCAGGAGTTCGTTGATCAGATGGAAAGAACTTCTTCCAACGATATCATGTATACCACCTACGATTGCTATACCTACGAACCTTATTACAACTACATCAGCAATGAGTTTTCTGACATCGACGCATATTATGTAGGCCTGATCGATGATTACTCTGTTGTTCGTGAATGGGGATTTGAGAGATCACAGCACTAAGGTGCCTAAGAGGAGATCATACATGAAAAGAGTCCTCGTGAAATCTGTATATGATGC
>JAZUIK010000014.1:0-6105 GCA_045642205.1 Bianqueaceae bacterium | reverse complement strand
GGCTTCTGACGCCGTCCGAGTGGAAAAAGGAAGCAAGCACGGATTTCAGAAAAGAGAAGATGGCCGAGGTCTATCGGCGGTATGAGAAATCACTTCAGTCTCAGGTACATCATCCACAGGAGTACTTTCTTCTGTCTCAGGTATCTCAACTCTTTGTACAGTTACGGTCTGACCTTCATCAGAAGGATCCTGATGTGCTGCCAGGGCATTTTCTCCCTCCAGAAGCACTTCATAGAACACAAGTGTCTTTCCCTGAAGAGACTCTGTAAGCACCTCCATGGATACAGTAACAGAGCCTTCTACCGTCAGGTCTCCCTCTTCCGCTCCCGGTGTGGTAAACTCCCAGTTCACCTCCAGAGCCTTTCCCTTCTCATCCAGGATCGGTTCTCCGCTCTCCTTATCGACCAGGGTCGTTTTCATCTGATAGGTCGTCTCAGGAAGCAGCCCTTTATAATGGACCGTATCCGTCCAGACATCTTCCCCGACGATGGCCTGATGTGTACCGGTAGTCTCACTGACAGCCATCGTCCCGATGGTCGGAGCAAACACCAGCTGGTCCACATCGGAAAGATCTTCATGCTCTGCAATGATGATCTGATCCCATTCAATCCGCTCAAAGACCACCACATAATCGCTAAGATCTTCTCCCATTACAGGGATATCGATAAGGACCTCTCCATTCTCTTCGTCAGGAATAAACTCTTTTTCAGAAACATAGGGTGTTCCGTCTTTGTCTACCAGAGGAAGTCCCGCCTTAGAGTCCATCAAAGAAGCAACGATCCTGTAGGTAAGTCCAGCGATCAATCCCTTATATTCCAGGGTATCTGTGATCGTCTGCTGACCGATGCATCCAAGAAGCTTATCCCCATCCAGACTGTCCGCTGCCTTCGTCTTCAGCGAAGTAATATGGACCTGCTGGTTCTGGTCGGTCTTTTCCGTATGGAAGGCCACCGGCTTTTCAAGACCTCGTTTATCCTGATAAAGTTCCTCCAGAACGACCAAAGTCTTTCCTTCAGTCAGGATCTCCTTCATTTCCTCCGAAATCTCCCAGGTCACTTCCTTCAATGCTGCATTGTTTTCAGCCGTGAAGGTGATCGTCTGCTCCAGTAGGATCGGATCCTCTTTCACATCTCCACTCGCACTGTCGGAGGATTCCTCATCTGCATAGACCACTTTTGCACTCAGGGTATATGCTTCCCCAACTGTCAGATATTTCAATTCAACCTGATCCGTGATACCGGAAAGATCCTCTAAAGAGGACATCTGTGCTCCGTTCTGCAGCCATGCTCTGGTCGCGATCTCGGGAATCCTTTCGTTGATGACCTCAAAAGTCTGCCATTCCTTCTGTTCCTGAACAGTGAAAATAAAAGGTTCTGCAAGAGACAGATATCCCTCAGGAGGAGTGATCTCTTCGATATGGTAAGTTCCGGCGGGAAGACCATGGAAGATCTTTTCTTCTCCGTCACTGATCCAGGTCTCGATCACCTCGTCCTCTTCGTTGATCAGTTTCAGTTCTGCACCGATCAGGTCGATGGTATTTCCTTCTTCATCCTCTCCAACCTTACGGATCGAAACACTGATCTCATCCTCAGGGATCGACAGATCGTGGAAGATCTCCGGAATAAAGATTGCTGTCAGACCGGGATTCACCGGATAGATGTTTTCATTGACCAGACAACCGGGGCTGGCCTTGGTTTCCTGAATGAAATATGTGGTATAGAAAGGTCCCTGATCACTGACAGGGTTTGGTACCTCAAAAGAACCGCATCCGTTTTCATCGGTAACGATCTTACCTATCTCCGCATAGTCACCCATGACCAGGTCATATCCCATGACTTTAAATTCTGCACCCTTGAAAGTACCATATTCCGGCGGCAGAGATTCTCCCTGCATATTGACTTTCGTCAGACGGATATAGATGGTCTGGGGCTTTTCACGAACAATGGGTGCTTCAAAATCCACATGGGTGGAAGCAACCTCGACGACCAGAGGTGCTGCAAGCGTATAGCCTCTGGGAGATTCCACCTCTTCGATCAGATAAGATCCGGGAAGTCCTCCGATCGCTCCATTTTCTCTTCTAAGGAGCGGATCGGAAGAGTAGCCTTCTGCAAAATAAGCTTCATTATAGACAGCTTCGCCCTGCTCATCCGTGACAAAATACCAGGTTCGAACAGCCTCTTTTTCGGCTGCGTCATCCGGACTTTGCAGAGTTTCTGCATAGTAGGAGACCTTAAAGACGGCTCCACCGATAGGCTGATCGTCCACGCCTCCGACCTTTCCGATCTTCTTCAGCATCAGATCCAGAGGGACAAATCTCGGCACATCCGCCATAGCCGCTATGGAAGGTGCTGCCTGTGTATGGGTATCCTTGATCACCAGAGTATGGACTGTCTCATCCAGTTCATAGTTCAAAGGCGCTTTGGTTTCTTTGACATCATAAGTTCCTGCTGCTAACTGCAATGTTTCCGTTTTTCCGTCACGGATGATCAAAACGGCGTCCTCTCCCGTCATATCCTTAGCTACACGATCGGACCCCTGATAGTAAAGGGTATACTCCGCTCCATCCAGAAGATAGAAGTCCTTAGCCAGTTCCGTCAGAAGAAAGTCACCGCTCTGCTCCTTGGTGATCAATCCGTAACCTCTTGCCTGGATCTCTTCGACTGTGTCGGTTACATACTGAATCGGGATCTGATCCGCCATTTCCACACCCACTTTGTGGATGAAGGGATCACATGGAAGATAGTTTTCCGGTGTCTTCGTTTCTTCATAGAGGTAAGTGCCGGGTAAAGCTACAGCAGTCCCGTTCTCCGTGGTAAAGAGAGGATCTCCGCTGATCTTCCAGGCTTCTGCATAGTCGATCTTTCCCTGACTATCTGTTTTAAATACCCAGGTTCTGACAGCCTGATTCTTACGTGCAAGAGCATCACTGAGGGTCAGATCCTGAGGGAAATAACGCACTGTAAACTCTGCACCTGCAATCGGCTGATCGGCAAGACCGTTATAGACTCCCTTTTTATACAGGATCGTTCCCATGGGGTCAAAGATCGGCACATTGGAGAAGGTCAGTTCGGTGCTCTGACCGGAGACGATCGTAAAGCTCTGCACTCTGGTATCACGGTTAAAGCCCGCTGTCGCCTTTGTCTCACTGGCGTAATAACTTCCGGGAGCAAGTTCGATCGTCTCTGTGGAATTACCGTTCACTGTCAGCACAGCCACCTTCTGCATCTGACTGTCCATAATGGTGATCTCCGTTCCGGTAAGGTCATACATACCAGGGCAGAGTTTCGTCAGTGCTTCATTGGAAGCAATGGTCTTCTTTACAGTCAGGGTACCGGGCTGGACCTCAGCATAAAAAGCAAGATATCCTTTTACCGGTGCTGCCACCGCACTGGGTGCATACATCATAAGCTGCTGGCCGTCGGATACAGACTTCCACACCTCATAGTAATTGCTTTCACCGCTTCCCAGTTTTTTCGTTAGAGCCACAGCTCCCGAGTATCCTCTGCCGGATGCCCAGTTCATGGCCTGCTCCTTAGACAGAGAAAAGCTGATCACTCCGCCGCTTCGGCTCCAGGAGACGTTGGCACCACCTACCGTAATGGTTCCTGAGGTTCCTTCCATTTCCTTGAACCCATACCATGGAAGATCGCTGTTCCAGAATGCATTCTCCGGCAGACTGGCTTTAAAGGATCCATCTGCCTGCTTGGTCATCACCAGTGGCGAAGCCTCTGCAGCCGACGCGGTTCCATAGATACCCGAAGGCAGGACCTCAAATCCTTCCAGTCTTTCAACGATCCAGTTACGGATCGATACGTAGGTGCTTAAGGGAATGATGCTGTCGCTCACATCCAAGACCGTTCCCCAGGAAGGAGCTCTTCCTTCCACCACATCGTAGGCAAGGCCGGTCGCTACTGCCCAGGATGCCAGGGATTCATTCAAGCTGTAGCCTGAACTCTGGGCATAGCTGTTGGCCAGATATCCGATCCTGGCGATCCAAGGATCGGATCCTGTGAGGATCCTTTCGGGGTCTCCGTAGGAGAAATCCTCCGGCAGCGCACCCTTACTGGGTTCCAGACAGATAATACCTCTACTGTAATTAACTTCTGTAGAATATTCTGTTGCATAATGTCCCATAAGACCACCATGCCCGCTCCAGGTAATGGCTCCGCACCACCCGTTAGCCTGATAAGCACTGACCTTTAACGTGCTTATGGGGGAAAAGAAACTAAGTACTAAAGATAAAACAAATACAAATAAAGAGATGATCGCCATCCCTTTTCGATCGGATCGTTTGTACGTCATATTACCTCTCTCCATTAATAATTGTCTGAATAAGATATCGTCCAATCAACGATCCGGTATTCGATCTGGCCGGTCAGAAAGCTGCTGCTGATCCCCTGAGAAAACAGAGAATTCCGAAAAGCTTCCCTCTCCGAAGGATCATAAAAGATCCTGGAGCATTCTCCTCCTTCCGGATCAGTCCAGAAGACAGTCTCATAAGGGATCTCTTCTACCACAGCGATCTTCTGTACCCAGGCTCCGCACTCCTGACAGGTCTGTCGAAGCAGGGTACCGTTTCCAAAGGGATCCACTTCCGCTCCCAGAGTATGTACATGGACCGAAGGCTCTGAAGAATTCCCCGGTTCATCCACGGATGCATCTTCTTTGGATGGCTCCTCTGAAGGTATGGTCTCTTCACGGGATGATTCCTCTTTTGCTCCTTCTCCATGGATCGGTCCCTTTTCATTCCCTTCCTCCGAAGTGGAGGAAGTGTTCTCCTGAATGGCGGAAGTATCCTCCTGGATAGATGAGGATTCCGTAAGAGAGTTATCCTGCGATGAGTCTTCCTGATAGGAAGGCAAATTCCCTGATGGTGATTCATCTTTAGAAGCCGACATTTCATCTGCAGACTCCTTGGCGGAACTCTCTTCTACAGGAATAGATCCCTTCTCCGTGCCCTTTTTATCTGCTTTTTCTCCTTCAGTCTCTGAGTCACTACGATGTTTCTCAGATCCTGATTCGGAAAAGGAAGCCTCCTTACGGAACTGCAAGCAGCTTTCCTCAGCACTTCGATCAACGAAGACTTTGTTTCTCATATCATCTGTCTGTGGCCGGCAACCGCTTAGCCATAGTCCTATGAACACAAGACAGACTCCCAGACCCAATCCCGAACCGATGATCTTCCTTCTTTGAAAAATGGTTCTGTGTTTCACTTTTTCTCCTTTTCCGCTCGTTGATAACGATGGTTTCCTATTCAGTTTTCAATGTTCTTTCGCGTAAAAGAGACAGGTAATTTTACGGTATCTAAATTGTATTCCTGCAATAAAAAAACGCAAGAACACCCAGGTTCAAGCGTTTTTCCTTTATTGACACCACATGTCAATTTTCTCTTTTTAAATTTGATTTTTTCTTTTTCCGTTCGGAAAACAGACCATCCGTTTTAGGATTTCTTACTTCTCGATCGCTGTGGGATAGTTGCCATCAAAGCAGGCTTTACACAGAGGCAGGCCATCCACGATCTTGTCCAGATCTTCCACACGCATATACTCCAGAGAATCAGCACCGATGTTCTTACAGATCTCCTCCGTGGACATCTTGGTAGCGATCAACTGAGAGTTATCCGGTACATCCGTTCCGTAGTAACAGGGATGCAGGAAAGGAGGGGAAGAGATACGGACATGGACTTCCAGAGCACCTTCTTTTCGGAGCATACGGATCAGATTGGCCATGGTGGTTCCACGGACAATGGAATCATCGATCAGGACGATCCTCTTTCCTTTCACCACACTGCCGATGACATTCAACTTGATATGGACCGCAGACTCTCTTTCTGACTGTGTGGGCTTGATAAAGGTCCTTCCCATATAATTATTCTTCTGAAAAGCCAGCACAAAGGGGATCTTGGCTTCATTGGCATACCCCGCTGCTGCCGCCAGGCCGGAGTCAGGAACACCGGTAACGATATCTGCCTTGACACTATCCTTCGATGCCATCAATTCTCCGCTATGGAATCGGGCATCAAACATACTGACGCCGTCACTTTCGGAATCCAGTCTGGAGAAATAGATATATTCAAATACACAATGAGCTCTCTTGCCACCGCAG
>JAZUIK010000013.1:0-6129 GCA_045642205.1 Bianqueaceae bacterium | reverse complement strand
TGATTCAGGATAAAACTGTCTTGATCATTGCCCACCGGATGCGTACTGTCGCAAATGCCGACAGAATTGTTGTTCTGAAAGATGGTGTCGTTGCGGAGCAGGGTGATCCCATTGATCTTATGAGAGAGGACAGTATTTTCCGGCACATGGCCAAGATGCAGTTGGCATCTGCTGCGTGGAAGATGTGAAGAATTGTTCAACTGCTATTTTTTCTTTCCGTTTGGCAACTCCTGCAGGCCTTGTAATTCTTTTTGTAGCTGTGTTCGCGGCGGGATATCTTGGTGCCGTACTGGCTGAAAAGATGCTTGCGATGAAACTTGATTCCGTCAGTTAAAACTGATTTTGAAAGATTATGGCCCACTGTTCAGAAAGAGCAGAGGGCCTTTTTCTATGGCGGGATATTGACGGATGTGGTAAAATAACAGGTAGTGCCTGCCCAAAACCGCAGTAGTCTGTTTTCGCGATTTCGACTACGTTTTGACTACGTTTGCTTGCACTGATTTGCCTCATTTTGCGCTGAAAACTGAGAATTCACAGAATTCTGTGCATCTCGCAAATCGCTGCATGAGTCGCAAAACAGTGCAAAATACGGCACTCCAGGGCATTGCAGGAAGGAAAATTCATATGATTAAGATATTATTTATCTGCCACGAATATAAATTATAGAAGAAGGTCTGAGTTATGAAGGAAACGAAGCTTAGCAATCTGGTCTTTGATATGGGAAATGTGGTCATTCAATTTGCACCGCTGGAGTTTATCCGCCGCGAGGGCATTGAAGACGAAGAGACCACAGAATTACTGATGAATACGATCTTCCGCTCCAAAGAATGGCCCATGATGGACTGGGGTCAGCTGGATGAAGCGGAGATGGAAGAGATCGTTCTGCCAAGACTCCCTGAAAAGCTGCGTGCCATTGGTGCCAGACTGATCAGTCACTGGCATGAGCCCATCCTTCCCATCGAAGGAATGGAAGAACTGATCCGTGATAAGAAGAAGGAAGGTTATCACATCTATCTTCTTTCTAATGCATCCCATGCACAGCATATCTACTGGGAGAGAGTTCCGGGACATGAACTGTTCGAGGGAACCGTGATCTCTGCGGATGAAAAACATGTTAAGCCTGAGGCGATCATCTATGAGACACTCCTTAGCCGCTTTGGCCTGAAGGCAGAAGAGAGCCTGTTCATCGACGATGTATCTGCCAACGTGGAAGGTGCCAGAGCGGTTGGTATGATGGGATATCTCTTTGACGGCGATACAAAGAAGCTTCGTGAGTTTCTGGATGATCAGTGCTGAAAACAGTATAACGACTGATATGGTCGGTGAAATGTAAAAAACGTCTGCTCAGAATCCTTTTGAGGAATCTTAAGCAGACGTTTTGTCATATCAGGTTGAAGGATCATTCATCGTCATCGTCGCGTCTTCTCTCTCCGCGGACGGTCGTGATGATACGGATCCGTCCGATAAGCGGAAGCTCTCTGGCCTGTTCGTTGGTCACACTCAGGATGCCGAAACCGATGAGGATCAGAGCGAGGATGTTAAAGGAAGCCAGGATGATGCTCAAAAAATAGAGCAGCTGATCGTTGAAGAACCTTGTCAGGATCGCTTCGATGATCCACCAGGTGAACAGGAAAATGTACAGGACCAATCCCTGATTGGCATGGAATCTGGCAAAGCGGGAACGGGGTCTGGAGACCAGAGGGATCCAGAACAGCAGAGGAAGGTAGCACAGAAGTGTGATATCTCTGTTGCGGTAGGCGTCTCTGGGAGCGATCAGGTAATTGTCATCCGGTGTTTCCAGAAGATAAGAGAGGTGGAAGGATTCCGCCTGATATCTGGCTCTTTCCTGGTCTGTCATCACTGCACCGAAGCGCTGATCCTTGGGAGGGCGCTCCATCTTAAGGGCCGTAGTCCAGTCCAGCACCTTGGCAAACCCTTTGCGGAGGGGATTGGAAGATTCCTTGCCGCTTGCAGGCTGGGGAGAGGGAGTCTCAACACTTGTCGAGAGGATGGTACGTCCGACGACAGCGGCAGTCTGCTGCTGAGGCACAGAAAAGTCAAAATCTTCTGCGGCATCTTCACCGGCCAGGGGTGCCTTGCTCTTTTTCCTTTCTGCCCATCGCTGTTTCAGGCTTTTTTTCGATGTATTTTTCACGGTTTTACCTCGGGATAAGATATACAAAGTGATTGATCATGGGAGGGTGTGTGGCGATCACAAAGAAGATCTCTTTATAGTCCACCAGATCAAGTTTTAAGATTATATCATTTTGTGAGAAAATTGAAAAGGCGAAGTAGAAGGAAAAACTGTACAAATAAAAAAGAATCTGCTATAATAATACATCCTATTATGGAGTTTTATCGACTGATGCACCTTTGTCAGCCGGATACATATAGAGAAATAGACAAAATTCGTAGAATCACGAGGTGATCTTTATGATGAACCATGTTCTGTTATTGGCTTCCGGAGTCCAGTTTGCCATCATCCTTCTGTTGGTGTTGATCGTGGGCGGAGGAATTACCTTCCTTGTTGTAAGGGAGAAACAGAGAAAAGACCGCGCCAGATTAAGAGCGGAAGAGCGCAGAAGGATCCGTGAAGAGGCTATCTTAAAGGCTAAACAGGGTCAGCTCAATGCGTTTGCCGCTATGAACAGTGTCAATGCGACCGGTGCACCGGCTCAGACTCCTGAGAGCGTTATGGAAATGAGCCAGACCCAGTGGAATCAGCGCGTCGAGACC
The DNA here is from genome assembly GCA_045642205.1 of Bianqueaceae bacterium. Lineage (GTDB taxonomy): Bacteria > Bacillota > Clostridia > Lachnospirales > Bianqueaceae > RUG760. Next base: position 3,393 of record JAZUIK010000013.1, on the reverse strand, counting down.
AGAAAAGATAATCTGAATGCGATGCTGAATCAGGCACAGATGCAGGAAATGCCCGTTCAGATGGCGCAGCCCGTCCAGATGGCGCAGCCTGTCCAGATGGCGCAGCCCTCTGGTATGCCCATGCAGCCTGCTCAGATGGCACAGCCCTCCGTTAATCCCGCTGTTGTGGGCGGTATTGCAGCCGGTGCTGCAGCCGGCGCTGTAGGAATCGCTGCCGCCATGAACACTGCTAATGCAGCTCCCCAGGCACCTGCCCAGCCGGTACAGCCTGCTGTTGTACCTGTACAGCCCGCTGCTATGCCTGCACCTGAGCGCTCCATCGTGAACTTCCGTGCTCTGGCTGAACAGCTGGATTCCGTTGAAGAAGCACCGACTGCACCTGTCAATGCGGCCCCCCAGCCCACTCAGCCTGTACAGCCTGTCCAGATGGCACAGCCTGTCCAGCCAACTGGTATGCCCTTGGTGGAAGACGATATCGATATGACTCCGAAGTTCCATATGGAGGCAAAGCAGGAGGAGGTTTCCGCATTCAAGCCCTATAAGGATGAATACGAGGATATGGCAGCTGCATTTGAGCAGAGAGATCTGAATGCTGCTCCCGCTCCCATGGAGGACGCAACCGTCTATGTTCCCATTCAGGAGACTGCTCCCGCAAGAGAGCAGATTCGCCCGATGGCAGAAGCTTATGTTGCTCCCAGCGTATCCGCACCCATCGATAATTTCTTTGCTTCCGCTCCTGCTGCAGAGCCCGCAGGAATGGAGGATCTTGGAAAGACCAGAGCATTCAATTTTGCAGCTCCTGAGTTTGAAGAAGCTCCTCAGGAGACCATCCGTGTCGATCTGCCCGGTCAGTTTATGCAGCCTCAGTACAGTCAGCCGCAGTATACACAGCCCCAGATGGCACAGCCCTTTGATCCTGTTGCATTCCAGAATGGATCCACTGCTTCCTTTGAAGCGCTGGCTGCAACCCTTCCTCCCGAACAGAGAGAGGCTGCAAGAGCAGCTCGTATGGCTGAAAAAGCAAAGTATGCTGCAGCCCTTGCCGGTGAGATCGATATCGAAGAGGTCCAGAATCAGAATATGATGCCTCAGGCAATGCAGCCCATGCAGCCTATGCAGCCCGGCCCCGATATGAATGCAGGATATTATCCTGTCAATGAAGAAGGTCCTGTCGATCTCCTTCCGGAAGGTGCCGAGGAGGAAGAGGAGGAGGGAGACGATGACGGCAAGATGAGCCGCATCTTCCTTTGGATCCTGGCAGTACTTCTGATGCTGATCTGCATCGGTTCTGCGATCTATGTCTTCTTTGGTGGTTCTAATCAGAGAGGAAGTGCAGACAGTGGAAACAGTGTCGTAGTCACTGAGGTTGCACAGACTCCTGTGACACCTGTTGAATCTAGTATTGTAGTTGAAGAGTCTTCCATCCCGGAAGACTCTTCTGCTGAAGAAATAATTGAGCCCGAGCCGGAACCTGAACCGGAGCCTGTGTTCACCACCTTCGTGGAGGAACCTCACTTCGTAAAGAGTACGGATCCTGCAAACTGGGAAGTTACCCAGGTCTTCTCTACCAAGGGAGAGACTGTGGAGAGCTATACCCGTGGTGAGAACCTGAGTTTTGGTCTCGATACCGAATATACCCAGCTGGAGGGTGTTACCACCTTCCGTGGCAACAACTTTCGTAATGACCCTGCCTATGGTACCGCTAAGATCGTAGATGCAGAGTTTAACGGTACCGAGTGGGTACACACCATCGGCGGTCTTTCTGACAGCGACGGTGATGTATGGTCCGGCTGCGGTTGGACCGGTCAGCCCCTGATCGTCAAGTGGCCCAAGTCCACCAGACAGATCATGAACATGTATACTTCTGCCAAGGAAAAGGAAGAACTGGTCGAAGTCATCTATGCAACCATGGATGGCAATGTTTACTTCTATGACCTGGAGACCGGTGATGCCACCCGTGATGAACTGTTCCTGGGTATGACCTTTAAGGGTGCAGGTTCCATCGACCCCAGAGGTATCCCGCTCATGTATGTAGGAAGCGGTGTCTATAACGGATACGGCGAATCTCCTCATGCTTTTATCGTCAGCCTGATCGATGGCAAGGTCCTGTATGAGTTCGGACCCTACGATGATATCGCTCATCGTGAGTGGCCTGCCTTTGACTCTTCCCCCATTTTGAATGCAGCCACCGATACTCTGATCTGGCCCGGTGAGAACGGTGTCTTCTATACTGTCAAACTGAATACCAAGTATGACGAAGCTAAGGGTGAACTTTCTATTGATCCCGAGATGACCAAGATGAGCTACAACTCCAGCCACAACGGTTACTATGAGAACTGGCTGGGTATGGAGTGCAGTGTTGTCTGCTTCGATCACTATGCATACTTCTCTGAGAACAGCGGTATGTTCTTCTGTGTGGATATGAACACCATGAAGATCGTCTGGGCTCAGGATACCAAGGATGACTCTAACTCCACTCCTATCTTCCAGTTCGACGAGAAGACCGGTCGTGGATATATCTTTACGGCACCTTCTCTGCATTGGACCCGCGAGGGAGATACCGGTAATGTTCCGATCTATAAGCTGGATGCCATCACCGGTGAGATCCTGTGGCAGAACGATTATCACTGCTACACGATCACCGAACTGTCCGGTGGTGTTCAGTCCACTCCCGCCATCGGACGTGTCGGCACCAACCTGGAAGGTATCATCTTCTATACCATCGCTCGTTGGGAAGGTTTCTATGACGGCCTTCTGGTCGCACTGGATACCGAGACCGGTAAGGAAGTATGGAGATGGGAGATGAGCCAGTACACCTGGAGCTCTCCTGTAGCTGTCTACAACGAGAAGGGCGAAGGCTATATCGTTGTCTTTGATGCAGACGGTGACGGATTCATGATGGATGGTCTGACCGGTGAGAGAAAGGATACCTGCAGCGTCGGCTGGCTGGTAGAAGCTTCTCCCGCTGTCTACGAGGACAAGCTCGTCGTCGGTACCAGAGGAAGTCAGATCTACTGTATCGATCTGGAGTAAAACAGAATATTGAAATAAAAGAGAACCCCTTTGCTGCTGGCAAAGGGGTTCTTGTCACATTTGGGGTCAGAGCATTTCTGTGCTTTCGATACGATCTGTAATCTGTTCGTTTCGAGCAAGATAGAAACGTCCGGTTCGTGGAACCGGTGTACATTTTTGCTCTGACCCCAAATGTGCTAGATGAGCATTGAAAAACAAAAAACCCGAAACACTTTCATCTTTCGGGTATTTTGTTTTTCAATGCACATTTAGCACATTTGGGGTCAGAGCAAGAATGTACACCGGTTCCACGAACCGGGTGTTCCAGCTTACTCGAAACGAACAACCTACAGATCGTATCGAAAGCACAGAAATGCTCTG
>JAZUIK010000012.1:0-25903 GCA_045642205.1 Bianqueaceae bacterium | reverse complement strand
GGCTCCGATCACCAGGGTCGGGATCCTGGACTGGACAATGGCACCGGCGCACATGGGACAGGGTTCCAGAGAGACATACATGGTACATTCCTCCAAACGCCAGTCACCCATAAACTCGGCCGCCTGCTGGATCGCTTCGATCTCCGCATGGGCCAGCGGGTTTTTCATGGTGTTGCGGCGATTGCGTCCCTTGCCGATGATCTGACCTTTGTAGGTGATCACGCAGCCGATGGGAGTTTCCTCATCCTTCGCCGCTTCTCTGGCAAGTTCCACTGCCATCTGCATGTACTCCTCGTCTCTGGAGGTATCACGATTTTGATTAAAAACGGAGCTTTTCAAGGTAGCGTCCTCCCGGAATATTCTCCATGTCCTTGGAACTCATACCCTTCAGGTTCACCATCAGGATGAAGTATGCAGCAATACCGGAGATGATACTGATCACCGTTGCTAAGGCATTGGATCCAAGGACCGCAAAGCTCAGGATGTAGGTAATGACACAGACAACAGACATCAAAAGGGAACAGCCAAGGGGACCCTTTGCCTCGTTCCAGAAATCGATCTTCACCTGACAGAACTTCATAGCGGCTCTCAGATTCAAAAACATGATCAGGAAGCTGAACAAGGTAGAATTTAAAGCCAGAGAATAGATTCCCAGGTGGAAAACTCGAATAGACAGTACATTTAAGATGCAGGAAGCGATCACACCGATGACCACATGGATCATGGGATACTGGGGTTTGTTCAGTCCCTGGAGTACACCGCTGGCACCATAGTTCAGGCAATAGAAGACTACAGAGAGTCCGCCGACCCAGAACAGTTCACCGCCTAAGAAAGAGCCGGAGAACAGAAGGTGCAGGAAAGGCTTACCCAGGGTCATCATACCCAGTGCACAGGGAACAGCAATGATCAGGGTCGTTTTGATGATGGTCCTGAACTGCTCATGCAGTTCATCGGTCTTCTTCATGGCGTAAGAGCGTGCTACGGAAGGCACGGCTGCCGCACCAAAGGAATCACCGATAGAGATGGGCAGATTGATGAGTACAACAAATTTTCCGGTATATATACCGCGCATGGCTACGGCCAGTTCCTGAGAAGTTCCCTCAGCGATCATCAGCTTACCGAACAATGAAGCATCCAGGATGCCCTTGATGGAGAATGCGGTGGATGAAAGTACAATGGGGATCATCAGGTGCATCATACCTTTGAAGATGCTGCCATAGCCTTCAGAGGCACTCTCCTGCGTCTCCTCTTCTGCCTGATGACGATGCTGGTAGGAGATATAACAGACTGCCAGGAACAGGATTCCTCCGATGGCACCGATCAGGGTACCTAAGATACCGCCGGTAACCGACCAGCTAAGGCCTGCTGCATTGTATAAAAGAAAAGCCAGGACCACAGAGAAGACTGCATGGAGCAATCCCTCTATAACCTCGGAAATGGCCGTCGGCTTCATATCGTTGAGACCCTGGAAGTATCCGCGAAGGACACTCATGATGGCAACGACAAATACCGTAGGTCCAAGGAAACGGATCGGCCCTGCCGCATCCGGATTGGAATACATGGAGATAGCGATGGCCTTTCCGAAAAGCAGCATGATCAGCATACAAAAAAGACCGATACCGCCCACCAGGGCAAATGCACAGCGCACAACACGCTTGGCGTCTTCCGTCTTGCCTGTAGCAAATCTCTCGGAAAGCATCTTGGAAAGGGTCGTCGGAATACTGATGGAGGCAAAGACCAGGAAAAAGCTGTAGACCTGGTAAGCATCACCATAGGTACCCAGTCCCTTATCTCCCCACAGGTTCGTTACCGGGATCCTGTAGAAGAGATTCATGAGCCTGACGATAAAGGAAGACGCAACAAGGATACTTCCCTGTGTGATCAGGTTTTTAGCAGAACTTCTCTGTTTGAGTTTCTTATCTGATTTCGCCATTATTCCCTCGTCAATCCAATTCCCTTTAATACTGCTTCCTGCTTAGAGAACATGACCTTCTCCTCTTCAGGCACCATATGATCATATCCCAACAGATGGAGTACACTATGGACGGAGAGAAATGCCATTTCTCTTTCAAAGGAATGACCATATTCCTCAGCCTGCTCCATAGCACGTTTCTGACAGATGATGATATCTCCCAGAGGGACTTCTTCGGTCTCCGGGTCCACCTCTCCCTCTGCCTTAGCTCTTTCGACGCGATCACAGGGTTTCTCATCCGGTGTGTATTCCAACATGGGGAACGACAGCACATCAGTGACTCTGTCAATCTCCCTATAGTCATGATTTAATGTACGGATCTCTTCCTCAGATACGATCTGCAGCCCGATCTCCACCGGCGTGGCTATATCTTCCGATACAATGGCAGCCTCTACTGCCAGCTGTAACAAAGCTTCGATCTGATCCTTTTTCGTGATCTCTTCATCAGGAAGATTCCATTCGATCCAAAGACTCATAATTTATCTCGATTCGTTCCCATGATGCTCAAATTTCTTAAAGGGAGCCTCCTGGGGTTTTGTATTTTTCTCGTATGCTTCAACGATCTTCTGTACCAGCGGATGACGAACGATATCCGCGTTGGACAGTTTGCAGATACCGATGCCCTCGATATCCTTCAAAATGGCGGTAGCCTGCTTCAGTCCGGACTTCTGGTCTGCCGGAAGGTCGATCTGGGTCAGGTCACCGGTAATGACTGCCTTGGAGCCAAAACCAAGACGGGTCAGGAACATCTTCATCTGTGCCTGGGTGGTATTCTGGGCTTCATCCAGAACGATAAAGGCATTATCCAGCGTACGACCGCGCATGTAGGCAAGAGGCGCTACTTCAATGGCACCCTTCTCCATGTTGTGCTGCGTTGCATCCGGTCCCATGATCTCATACAGTGCATCGTACAAGGGTCTAAGGTAAGGATCGATCTTCTGCTGCAGATCTCCGGGCAGGAATCCGAGTCTCTCGCCGGCCTCGATAGCCGGTCTGGTCAGGATCAGTCGGTTGACTTCCCCGGCTTTGAACTTCTCGATAGCCATGGCCATGGCCAGATAGGTCTTTCCCGTACCCGCAGGACCGATACCGAAGGTCAGCATATTGTTGCGGATGGAATTGACATAGCGCTTCTGTCCGAAACTCTTGGGACGGATGGGCTTTCCTGCCTTGGTAAAACAGACCACATCACTCATCAGTTCTCCGATGTCTCTTTTTCGATCGTCCTCGGACAAGGTCAGGAGATAGTTCAGATGCTGGGGAGAGATGGTCTCTCCCATGGAAGCCATTTTCACCAGCTTGCGCAAAGCTTCCTGAGCCTTGTCTACATCTTCATCTTCTCCGGTGATCCTAAGACCATCTTCCTTGTTCATGATCCTTGTTCCGGTGAACTTTTCCAGTGTCTTGATATTCTCGTCGTAACTGCCGAAAATGTTGGCAATATACTCCGCAGGGATCAGGATCGTCTGTTCTGCCATAGTTGTTCCTCACATATTCACTAACTCCGAAGCCATCAGCTTCGGAGTTAGGTTTCGTCAAATATTCTTTAGATTATACGGAAAGCTGAGCGGTCAGACCCAGTTCTTTCTCATGTGCCTTCAGGATAGGATCGATGCACTCGCCAAGGAAGTCCTCGACCTGAGAAGGTGCACGGCCAACGAAGTTCTCGGGCTTAACGGCATTCATGAGTTCTTCTTCGCTCATCTTGAAGGTAGGATCTGCAATGATACGCTCCAGAAGGTCATTGGGCTTACCCTCCTGCTTAACCTGAGCAGCTGCTGCCATAGAGTGGACACGGATCGCCTCATGGAGTTCCTGTCTGTCACCACCCATCTTAACTTCGTTCATAATGATCATCTCGGTAGCCATGAAGGGAAGTTCAGCCATTACATGAGCACGGATAACCTTGGGATATACGACCATTCCGCTGGTAACATTGATCATGATCTGCAGGATGCCATCGATAGCCAGGAAGCTCTCTGCGACAGCCACACGCTTGTTAGCGGAGTCATCCAGAGTTCTCTCAAACCACTGAACGGAAGCAGTCATAGCAGGATCCAGCTCGTTGATCATGACGTAACGTGCCAGAGAACAGATTCTCTCGGAGCGCATGGGATTTCTCTTATATGCCATAGCAGAGGAACCGATCTGGTTCTTCTCGAAGGGCTCTTCCATTTCCTTCAGGTTCTGCAGAAGACGCAGGTCTCCGGCGAACTTGTAGCAGGACTGAGCCACTAAGGAAAGGGCATTCAGGCAGATGGTATCAAACTTTCGGGGGTAGGTCTGTCCGGTAACGGGATAGCTCTCTGCGTAGCCCATCTTCTGTGCGACCATCTTATCCAGAGCCTTGACCTTGGTCTCATCTCCCTCGAAGAGCTCCATGAAGGAAGCCTGGGTACCGGTGGTTCCCTTAGCACCTCTAAGGCGCTTAGTCTTCAGGATGTTCTCGATCTGCTCGTAGTCCATCCAGAGTTCCTGCAACCACAGGCAGGCACGCTTACCAACGGTGGTCAGCTGTGCAGGCTGATAATGGGTGAATCCAAGAGTAGGCATATCCTTGTACTCTCTTGCGAACTTTGCCAGGTTAGCCATAACGTTGACCAGCTTCTTCTGGACCAGTTCCATAGCTTCATACATGATGATCAGATCAGTATTGTCACCAACGTAACAGCTGGTAGCACCCAGATGGATGATGGGCTTTGCTGTGGGAGCCTGCTCACCGTATGCATAGACGTGGCTCATGACATCGTGACGGACCAGCTTTTCTCTTTCCTGAGCTACTTCGTAGTTAATGTCATTCTGGAATTTCTTCAGTTCTTCGATCTGTTCCTCGGTAATATTCAGACCAAGTTCCTTCTCGGATTCAGCCAGTGCGATCCAGAGTTTTCTCCAGGTAGTAAACTTCTTATCCTCGGAGAACAGGAACTGCATCTCGGGAGATGCGTAGCGGCTGCCAAAGGGTGTCTGATAACGATCATGTGCCATAGTCGGTAGGCTCCTTTCGTAACTATATCGCTTAGAATCATATGATTCCATAATACCTCATCCTAAAGTCTTATTATAGCAAAAGAATGGAAGAGTTTCCACAGTTTTTCACACAACAAAAAAGCTACCGACATATGCCGATAGCTTTCATTGTTTGTAATTTACCTTATCTCGATATCAAGACAGATCAGCGTTCTTTCATCACCGTTGATCGAAGTTGTCTGGAAGGACGGGACCATATTCAGGTCTTTTCCTTCCGGAGCAAGATACCCTCTGGCAATGATCACAGCTTTAACTGCCTGATTCAATGCGCCTGCTCCCACTACCTGGATCTGTGTCTTTCCGCTATCACGGATCGCTGCCGCAATGGCACCTGCCACAGAGTTTACCGAGGAATGGGCGGATACTTTGATCGATTCGTTGATCATTTTGCGTAGTCCACCACTCTGGTCTCACGGATCACATTGATCTTGATCTGACCGGGATAATCCATCTCCTGTTCGATACGCTTAGCCACATCTCTTGCAAGGATCTTCATCTGATCATCGTTGACCTGCTCAGGAACAACGACCATACGAACCTCACGACCGGCCTGGATCGCATAGCTCTTGCTGACGCCTTCGAAGTCGTTAGCAATGCTCTCCAACTTATCCAGACGATTGATGTAGTTCTCCAGGGTCTCACGACGAGCACCGGGACGAGCAGCAGAGATAGAGTCGGCAGCCTGCACCAGTACAGCGATCAAACTCTCAGGCTCTACATCACCATGATGGGCTTCCACAGCATTGATGACAAGACCGTTTTCCTTATACTTGCGCAGGATAGAAGCACCAAGAGTCACATGGGAGCCTTCCTGCTCGTGGTCAACTGCCTTACCGATATCATGCAGCAGACCGGCACGCTTTGCCATACGGACATCCAGTCCGAGCTCTGCAGCCATAAGTCCTGCCAGATGAGAAACCTCGATAGAATGCTTCAGAACATTCTGACCATAACTGGTACGATAATGCAGACGTCCCAGCAATCTGACGATCTCGGGGTTCAGTCCGTGTACGTTAGTATCGTACATAGCAGACTCACCTTCCTCCTTGATCTTGACTTCGACTTCCTTGGTAGCCTTAGAGACCATCTCCTCGATGCGAGCGGGATGGATACGTCCATCGACGATCAGCTTCTCAAGGGAGATACGAGCGATCTCACGGCGGACAGGATCGAAACCGGAAAGGATAACTGCTTCGGGAGTATCGTCGATGATCAGATCGATACCGGTAGCGGTTTCCAGTGCACGGATGTTACGTCCTTCACGTCCGATGATACGGCCCTTCATCTCATCGCTGGGCAGAGCAACGACAGAAACAGTGGTCTCTGCTACGTGGTCTGCAGCGCAGCGCTGGATCGCGGTCGTAATGATCTCTCTGGCGGTAGCGGTAGCTTCGTCCTTAGCCTTAGCTTCTGCTTCCTTCAGAACACCGGCAATGTCATGCTGTACCTGATCCTTTACGGAATCGATCAGCACCTGCTTTGCCTGTTCTGTGGTCATGCCGGAAACTCTCTGGAGTTCAGCCAGCTTTTCTTCGCGAATCTTCTCAATATCTTTGGATCGACGCTCCAGTTCGTCATTACGACGATTTAAGGATGCTTCCTTCTTCTCAAGGGAATCATTCTTTCTATCCAGAGCTTCTTCCTTCTGAACTAATCTTTTTTCAGTACGCTGCTGCTCGTTGCGGCGTTCCTTGACTTCACGATCGATCTCGTTCTTCGTCTTCAGCGCTTCTTCTTTTGCTTCCAAAAGAACTTCACGCTTCTTGGAATCGGCCGTCTTTAAAGCTTCGTCAATGATCTCCTTAGCCTTCGTTTCTGCAGCGCCGATCTGAGCTTCCGCAATCTTTTTGCGGTACTGAATGCCGGCAAAGAAGCAAAGGACACTGGCAGCGATCGTAACGACGACAGCGATAATGATTGTCAGTACGATTGGGTCCAAGACATTACACCTCCTTATTCAATTTTCATGGTTCACTTGCCTTTTTGCTGATCCAGATGCAGATTTCCCGTTTGGCACATGGACCTATAAAGACAAGATTGTATTATTAAGTTTTGAGAACACAAAATAACATTAAAATTATATCCAGTTTCAGGTCAAATGTCAACAAAGAAAGAACGCACTTTGGTCCGGATCTCAGCTATGAGAGAGACTAAAGTGCGTTCTTTTTTCATATAATATTTTTGAGATTTTTACTTGATCTGACCGGCAAGGACCTTCTTGGCCTCTTCCAGACAAGCATCGATTCCGGCAGGATTCTTACCGCCTGCCTGTGCCATATTGGGACGTCCACCGCCACCGCCACCGACCAGAGCCGCAATGCCCTTGATCATGTTGCCAGCATGAGCTCCCTTCTTCATAGCACTGTCGGTTGCCATGGCGATCAGATTGACCTTGCCATCCTTCTCGGATGCCAGGACGACGACACCCTCACCCAGCTTATCCTTCAGCTGATCTCCCAGGTCTCTCAGGCCATTCATATCGACACCGGGAACCTTAGTAGCGAGCATCTTGACGCCGTTTACTTCGACGACCTGATCCATAACATTACCCAGTGCATTTTGTGCAGCCTTTGCCTTCAGAGACTCATTCTCGCTCTGCAGTGCCTTGATCTCCTTCATCATGGAAGCAAGCTTATCCAGAAGAGCGGCAGGAGTAGACTTAACGATAACAGCTGCCTCAGAGAGTTCCTTCTCGATCTTTGCAAAGTGAGCAAGAACATTCTTGCCGGTAATGGCTTCGATACGACGAACGCCGGCTGCAACACCGTTTTCAGCAACGATCTTGAAGTTTCCGATCTCGCCGGTATGGGATACGTGAGTACCACCGCACAGTTCTTTGGAGAAATCGCCCATGGAGACGACACGAACCTCTGCGCCGTACTTCTCACCGAACAGTGCCATAGCGCCGGAGCTCTTTGCTTCCTCAACGCTCATAACGTTGGTGATGACCTGAAGGTCCTCAGCGATCTTAGCATTCACGATCGCTTCCACCTTTGCCAGGTCTTCCTTAGCGACTGCCTGACCATAGCTGAAGTCGAAACGGGTTCTCTCTGCATCCTGATAGGAACCTGCCTGATGAACACCCTCGCCCAGAACCTCTCTCAGAGCGCTCTGCAGAAGGTGAGTAACGGAGTGGTTCTTGCAGATGCTGCTTCTTCTCTCCTTGTCGATAGCCATGCAGGCATTTCCGAGAACGATCTTTCCGGAGGTAACTTTACCAACATGTGCAACCTTTCCGCCCTTTACCTTGACCACATCCTGAACCTCGAAGGTTCCGTCTGCGGTGGTAATGGTACCAAGGTCGTTCATCTGTCCACCCATGGTGGCATAGAAAGGAGTGACGTCGACCAGAATGGTACCGGTCTCGCCTTCCTTCAGTTCTTCTACCAGCTCCTCGCCGTAAGCGATAGCGAGGATCTTTGCCTCTGCTTCATTCTTTTCGTAGCCAACAAAGGTGGTAGCCTCACTGACAGACTCAAAGATGTCCGCATTGGTATCCAGCTTCTGTGCGAAGTTCTGGTTATCTCTTGCTCTCTGCTTTGCTTCTTCCATAGCAGCTGCAAAGCCATTTTCATCAACGGTCATTCCCTCTTCCGCTGCCATCTCAATTGTCAGCTCGATGGGGAATCCGAAGGTATCATACAACTTGAAGGCATCCTTGCCGCCGATCTCCTTGGCATTGGCCTTCTTGGTCTCTTCCAGGATCTTTCCGAATTCCTTCATACCGTTCTCAAGTGTAGACTCGAAACGGACGATCTCCTTCTCCAGCTCGGAGAGCACATACTTGCGGTTGGTGACCAGCAGAGGATAGCTCTCGGAGTAGACCTGATCGATATAGATTGCTGCGATTTCCAGCATGTTCTCTTTCTTCAGACCCAGTGCACGGCCATGACGGACAGCACGACGGATCAGACGACGCAGAACATATCCGGCACCGGCATTAGCGGGAACCAGTTTGGCTTCATCACCGATCAGCATAACACTGGTACGCAGATGATCGGACAGAATACGCATAGACTTGGTAGTCTTCTCGTTGGCATTGTACTTCTCGCCGGTGGTCTTCTCAATGTAGCTGATCGCAGGAGTGAAGAGGTCGGTCTGGTAAACATCCTTGGATCCGTTCAGGAATGCCAGGTTTCTTTCCAGTCCCCAACCGGTATCAACGTTCTTCTTTTTCAGAGGAGTCAGATGTCCGTCCTTATGCTTCTCATACTGCATAAATACGTCGTTTCCGAGCTCGGTATACTTACCGCAGGAGCATCCGGGGCCGCAGTTGGGACCGCAATCCGGAACGTCGGCAATGTAGAACATTTCACTATCGGGACCGCAGGGACCATACTCCAGTCCCCACCAGTTGTCATCAGCGGGAAGGTAGTAGATATTCTCAGGCTTGAAACCGGAGTTGATACGACACTGTGCACCTTCCTCATCGCGGGGAGCATTCTCGTCTCCTGCGAATACGGTAGCTGCCAGGTGATCCTTGTCAAAACCAAAGACCTGGGTCAGCAGCTCGTAGCTCCAGTTGCAGCGGTCTTCCTTGAAATAGTCGCCAAGGCTCCAGCTTCCCATCATCTCGAAGAAGGTAACATGGCTCTTGTCGCCTACGGAATCGATGTCATTGGTACGGACACAGCCCTGTACGTTGCAGAGTCTTGTTCCCAGAGGATGCTTCTCACCCAGAAGGTAAGGCATCAGGGGCTGCATACCGGCAACGTTGAACAGAACACCGGTAGAACCATCGGAAACCAGAGAAACGGCACCGACGTCTACATGACCTCTGGCAATATAGAACTCTTTCCACAGATTACGGAGTTCATTAGAAGTAAATTGTCTCATATATATTCTCCTAAAGCAAAAAGTGCATAATCCTGTTAATTATAGATTCACTTGCGCTTTGTGTCAAACAAAAACTTATCGTGCAGCCTCAATTCCAAGACTGACAAAAACCTTACCGACGATTCCTTCGTTCTTATCCAGCAGCTGCTTGGCAAGATCCGCATCCACACCGGCCTTGATCATAACAATGGCAACCTTAACATCGCCACACTCATGCAGCACCTTAGCTGCCGTCTCCTGATCGACTTCAGCGATCATGGCAACGATACGCTCTGCTCTGTCTACCAGTTTGATATTGGAGACACGCAGGTCTACCATCAGGTTGGAATAGACCTTACCTAAGCGGATCATGGCAGCAGTAGAGAGGATATTCAGGATCATCTTATCGGCAGTACCGGACTTCATACGGGTGGAACCGGTGACGACTTCGGGACCAACTACCGCCTCGATAGCAATGTCCGCTGCAGCGGCAACCGCAGAACCTTCGTTGTTGACGACGGCAATAGCCTTGGTTCCCAGCTCGTGCGCATAGTCGAAAGCTCCCAGAACAAAGGGAGTACGTCCGCTGGCAGCAATACCACAGACCACATCCTTGGCGGTAAAGCCAATCTCATCCAGCTGCTTTCTTGCCAGCTCCTTGGAATCCTCTGCACCTTCCTGCGCTACAAACATAGCTTCCTTACCACCGGCAAGGACACCGACAACACGGTCGGAGGAATAGGTGGGGATACACTCTGCAGCATCCAGAACGCCCAGACGTCCGGAGGTACCGGCACCTACATAGACCAGACGTCCACCGTTTCGGATCTTGTCCACGATGACATCCACTGCCTCAGCGATCTGAGGGATGCACTTTTCAATGGCTTCTGCCACTTTATGATCTTCTCTGTTGATTACTTCTACGATCTCCCTGGAGGACATCAGATCGATGTCAGTAGTTGCGGGATTTCTAAGTTCTGTGGTTCCCAGTTTCATGGTAAACGCTCCTTTTTATCTTACAGGACGCTTCGTCCGATTATTATGCACATTTTGCGCTGTTATGCGTTCACTTTCTCAAGAGCCGCCAGCACAGCGCCATAAGCCGCATCATAGGTGGCTTCTCCGATATAGATGCCGTTTCTTCTACGCTTCAGTTCTTTTTTCAGGAAGGTCTGAAGCAGTGTATTCTTCAAAAGGACACTGCCGGCAAGAACGACCTTACCGCTTTCAATGTTCAGCTGGTCCGCTACGGCGATCACATCATCCGCCAGATGGACAGCTGCTTTTTTCAGGATCTCAAAGGCTGTCTCTTCACCGGCTTCGATACCCGTCATAACGATGGGTGCCAGAGAAGCGATCTCCTTCTTTCCGGTCTCTTTCGCATAGACAAAGCGGATAAGATCCTGGACGCTCTCCACATGGAGCTGTTCTTTTACGGCTTTCCACATGGCAGTCTTCTCGCCTCTTCCATCCTGAGAACGGACAACGGCTGTCAAGACATCTCTTCCCAGTGCATAGGCAGATCCTTCGTCATCGATGAGGTGTCCCCATCCGCCTGCGCGGGCAAGGATCTCTTTACCATTTTCATCGATACGGCGTCCGCTGCATACAGAACCGGTACCTGCGATCAGGACGATGCCTTCTCCGGTACCTTCAGCACCATACAGTGCAACGATCTGATCTCCTACCAGCAGAGGCTCTATGGTGATGCCGGCTGACAAGATAGTCTCTTTGATCAGTGACTGTGTGTCCGGATTGGATATACCTGCAATACCGATGCACATCGCTTTGATCTCCTCGAAGGATCCCAGTTTCTCACGGATCGTATCTAAGATATCTTCCAGATGCTTTTTCGTTCCCTCAGGACCAAAGCTGTTGATATTCATGCCTTCGCCTTCGAAAAAGTCCAGTACCTTACCGGAAAGGTCAGCAATCTTTACCTTTGTACTGGTACCGCCGGCATCCATGCCGACGACCAGTCCCTTAAGGTCCATATTATCCATAGATACGGCAGACCTCCGTCTCCTTCTCGAATTCCAGTGCCTGCTGTGCCCACTTATCCATCAGTTCATCGATGGTCATCTCACCCTTCAGATACTGATCGGCCGTAAGATCTCCGGAAAGGGAAGTCAATCTGGATACATCCGCATAAGAACGGAACTCAAAATCATTGGGATACATTTCCAGCATGGTCTTCATGGCGATCAGAGAAGGCTTCAAAAAGTCCAGATCACTGTTCAAGGGAATAAACTCAACGCCAAAACAGGTCTGTCCCTGATGCTTGGACCAGAAAGGAGTAAAGGCTCTGGCACGCATAGCCAGGTTCTCATCCTGGATACGGTTTCTCAGTTCCTTGACCAGCTTATCCATATCCATGAAGGGAGCTCCATAGATCTGGAAGGGCTCTGCGGTTCCACGTCCTTCGGAAACGTTGGTAGCTTCAAAGAAGCAGCCGCCCACATAGCAGAGGATGGAATTAAAGGTATGGATGGAGGGAGAAGGCAGATTCCAGAACTGACCTGTCTCAGGCCACTTCATATCTTTGCGGTATCCCTGCATGGGGATCACCATATATTCCATATCCAGTTTAAAATACTGCTTAAAGTAGTAACCGACTTCAGCCGCGGTCAGACCATAGCGCAGTGCCAGCTTGTGGGCACCGACGAAACAGTCATACTTGGGATCCATACGGTTTCCGGCTACCATGCCTCCTAAGGGATCCGGACGGTCCAGTACCAGAAATGCGATCTTGTTCTCAGCCGCAGCCTGCATGCAGTAGGCCAGCGTATAGATATAGGTGTAATAACGAAGTCCTACATCCTGGATATCATATACCAGAAGATCGATGCCCTTTAAGTCTTCACTCTGGGGTTTCTTTCTGTCTCCATAGAGAGAGACGATCTCCGTACCATATACGGGATGGGTACTGTTGCCTACAGCGGCTCCGTCCATGGCACCATAGAGTCCATGCTCGGGAGTAAAGAGACGTACGACATTGTAGCCTGCCTCCTTGAATGCGGTCATATCATCCACCAGAGCACTGTTGACTCCGGAATAGTTGGTGATCAGTCCGATCTTCTTTCCCTTTAAGAGAGAAGCGAATTCTCCGATTCGATCGATACCAAGTCTTACCATAAATTTCTCCTTTGACTCCAGGAAATGTCATGCCCCATTCGTCATAGAACGAGGGTGAAATATTTTGACTTCAGGAAATGTTATGCCTCGTTTGCGCAAAGATCAATAATGATCTGAGCAAACATCTCTGCACTGAGGATCAGTTCCTCGATGACAGCAGACTCATCGGCACCGTGCATCTTGTTGTCGGTTCCGGGCATAGCACATCCGAAAGCTACACCATTCTTCAGATGATGGACATAGGTGCCGCCGCCGATGGCGATGGGCTCGCCCTTCAGTCCGGTGTAGTCCTCGTAGACCTTCAGAAGTTCCTTAACGAACTCGGAGTCAGCGGGAACATGATGAGGCTCATTCATCTTCTGATCCTGGGTCTTGATACCCTCAGCAGCAAAAGCAGCCTCAACAACCTTCTTAACATTCTCCTCATTGGAGCAGATGGGGCAGCGAGAGTCGAACTGGCCGGTGAAACCGGTCTTGGTAAAGTTCATCATACTGAAGGTCAGAGTCAGAGCGCCGCTCTCTTTGTCGCTCATAGCCACTCCGATGGCCTTACCGGCACTGTCTCCGTGGGGAAGGAGTTTCTTCAGAGAATTCAGTTTATCGACAGCCTCGCACTTTGCCAGAGGCAGTTCACACAGAAGCTGGATCAGTCCGGTCAGTGCATTGATACCGGTCTCGGGAGAAGCAGCGTGAGCGCCATAACCGATAGCGGTAATGTTGACAGCACCCTCAGCCTCTTCCATCTCGAAATTGACCTTGGTAGTCTCGGTAACCTTGGCAGCAATGGGAGCCATCTCGTCCTTGGTCAGGCCTTCGACAGTAGCCCAGGACTTTCCGGGAAGTACGTTCTTCTTCAAGCTGCCCTTGATGGAGGTAACGCGGGGAAGTGCGGTGCTCTCCTCCCACTCAGCAGAAAACTCAGGGCCATAGCTACCCTTTTCGATATTGATAACAGGATATTCTGCGTCCGGAGAGAAGGTCATGGGAGCTTCTTCTACCTTGCCATAGTAATGGGGCAGATCGGAGCTTCCGCACTCTTCGTCGGTACCAACCACCAGACGAACATTCTTCTTCATTTCGATTCCCAGATCACGGACACACTGCATTGCCCACAGTGCGACCACAGCGGGGCCCTTATCATCTGCGGTACCGCGGCCATAGATACGGCCTTCCTTGATCTTGACCTCAAAAGGATCGGTTACGGTCCAGCCTTCACCTGCAGGAACAACGTCCAGATGAGCCAGCATATCCAGCTGACGCTCCTTGTCGTTCAGGTCGAAGGAAGCAACGACGTTATCGTAGACAACACCCTCAAAGCCCTTCTCCTCTGCCATAGCCTTAAACTCCATCAATGCCTGATAAGGACCTTCACCATAGGGCATTCCCTCCAGGGGAGCGGTTCTTTCACTGTTGATGGCACAGATTCTGGCGATATCGCGCATCATCTCAAACCACTGAGCATCAAAATACTTTTTGATCTGTTCTTTGTAATTCATATTTCTCTCCGTTCACAAAGGACTGTTTCTTTTCAGACAGTCCTTTTCTTTCTTTTATTTTACTTCATCCAGAGTGCTGGCATCTGTCAGGGGCAGCTTGACGACTTCACCGGTACGGGAAGCCTTGTAGATCGCTAAGATGACCTCCAGAGCACGTCTACCTGCTTCGCCATCGACCAGAGGTCTTCCGCCTTCGTTGATGGCACGGATCATATCTCTGTACAAAGGTGTATGACCGTTTCCGTAGACATTTTCAGGATCTTCATTGCACTGCTTCTGCAGCTCATCCAGTCGATCTTCTTCGCCCTTTACATTCCATACATCGATGTGGTTCAGGCTCATGCCGCCGGCACGGACTGTACCGATCTCACCCATTACGGTCAGAGTCTCCTCCAGACCATAGGGATAGACGCTGGTAGTTCCTTCGATCTTACCGAACTTGCCATCGGCAAACTTGACAACAGCCAGACCAAGGTCCTCGCCTTCGATATAGGGATGCATCTGGTTGGTGGTAAAGCCAAAGACTTCCGTGGGCTGATCACCCATCATCCAGATGAGCAGATCGATATCATGGATACACTGGTTCATCAGTGCACCGCCATCCTGTGCCCAGGTTCCTCTCCAGGGAGCCTGCTGATAGTAGGACTCACCACGGAACCATCTGATGGCAGCGGAACCATACAGTACTTTACCCATTCTGCCTTCAGCGATCGCATCATGGATCGCACGGATCGCAGGATTAAAACGGTTCTGATGATTGGTACATACCAGAACTCCCTGCTCCTTTGCCTCTTCGATGATGGCATTGGCATCCTGGATAGAAAGCGCAATAGGTTTCTCGATGATGACATGGATCTTATGGGCGATGGCTGCTCTGGCGATCTTGGCATGCTCACCGCTGATGGTAGCAATGGCTACCAGATCCAATGCCTCCTTCTGAAACATCTCTTCACAGTCCGTATAGATCTTTACAGATTCATCCAGACCATTGTCTTCTCTGAATTTTAATGCTGCTTCATAGTCCACATCACACAGGGCGATGAATTCCAGGCCATTTGCTTTAGCAGCGGTTACATGATTCGGTGCCACACGTCCGCAGCCGATCAATGCATATTTCATTTATAGTACCTCGTTTCCATACAGGATGTTTTCATTATAGAAACCTTTGAATGCGAAATCAACCCTTTGAAAGTTGCCGCCTTGATTCTCTTATCATTACAAAGTCCCCATGATCTCCATGAGTTTTCCAGGGATCTCTTCAGGGGATGCTTTGATCACGGGAATACCGGCGACCGCTGCCATCTCCTCACTGCCGGAGGAAGGTTCATTGTCTCCAAAGAGGGGCTTGATGACCACATCACACTGGGACAAAAGAAGCCAGCGATCTTTTTTACTCTCGTCTCTGATGGGCAGCATACGTTCTCTAAGCTGCAGCTGATCTCGGTCCAGCATGATCTTTTCCGATACCAGAAAACGCATATTCACATGATCGTGCATGACCTTCTCCACCGCACGGACCACCTTCATACAGTCTTCCTGGGTGAACTTGGAAGTCTTGCCTCCGTCATGCATCCATCCGATAACAAAAGCATCCTGGGGACGTCCTTTGCTGCCGCTTCCTGCATACAGATGGAGTCTGTCCCTGCCCCTTTGTGCCTTCATGACCACATCAGAGAGCATCTTTTCTGATAAGGCTTTTCGGCGATGGATCACATGGATGGGTTTATTCTCCGTGAACATCCGGATCTGATCCGCCGTCCGTTTTTCCTCCACCAGAAAGCCTTCACAGTAAGGCTCAATGGCACGGATACTCTCTTCATCGATGATCTGGGAACGGCTCTGCAGATACCAGATCTTGGTGCCGTTTCTTAACCTATCCTCCAAGACCATTTTGAGTCTTCTGGAGAAATGACAGCCGTCTACGATAGCCGTATGGCACTCAGATCGCGCATGCAGGATCATGGAATCCACTGTGGAACGGATGGTCCGGATACCATGGATCCAGAGCCACTCTTCCATACCGATGACAGCACCGTTCGAGATCTCCTCTGTAGTAATGAAGAGGATCTTTTCTTTTCTGGAAGAACGCTTAGGAACCCAGGATTCCGCAAACTCGATGATCTCCTCGAGCGCCTGAGCGGGATTCTCGCTGAGGATCTTTCCCTTCTTATATCGGCTCATGACATGGGCTGTCTCACCCACGTTGCGGGTCATAGCCGGGATCTCCAGCTCTGTGACTCTCTTTGCTCTCATACCGATAGCATCCGGTCCCGCATCCGGGATCAGGCAGGCATCGATATCATAGCGGAGCAAGAAAGCGGGGACCAGCGAGTCCTCTTCTCTGGACACGTTGGTGACCAATCTTCCCAGAGACTTAACGGGCATAGTTCCACGGACATAGAAATGGATCTTTGCCTTTTCTCTTTCCGCCTGCTTGACGATGGCTTTCACATAGTCCAGACCTGTTTCTCTGTTCAGAGGACCCGGGATCCAGATATTCAGATCTTCGTCTCTCTTGCGCACTCTGTTGACAGGGCGGAGCTGAGAATCCGGCTTCACCATCTTATGGGATTTTTCGATCACCCCAAAAGAACGCTCCAGGCTGCTTAAGAGACTGTCCGAATAATACAGGACCTCCTGGACATCCCTAAGGAAATCACGCCACATCTTACGCCACTCCGCCAGGGTCGTGAAACCACTGTTTTCGGAGACAGTTCCCTTCAGTCTGCAGACCTCCTGGCTCTCTTCCGTCAGCTGACAGATCTGATTCTTTGCATTCAGCAGTTTTCCCTGAGGGCAGAGAGTAAAGTAATCCAGCAGCATCAGGACCAGTCGAGAGCCCTGATCGTCTGCATAACGTCTGACTGTCTTTAGCATTTCTCCGATCTGAGGAAATCCTGTCAGCCTTCCCAGAATGATCCTTCGGCTTTCCATATGTTCTCCCAGCTCCATGACCTCACTCAGATCATCGAACTGGAAAGAAACACGATAATGATCATATTCCAATGTTCCGAAGTAGCAGTCCATTTCCCTGTTGTACTGCACTGTCAGGACCGATTCATTTTCACTTAACTTGTCATCGATATAGCGGCGCATATAGTTATCCGCCGAAACTTCACCCTCCATATGGAAGATGATCCTGCGTCTTTCGGAGCGTCTGCCTACCAGCTTGGAAAAAGCATAGGCACGGATCTCGGAAAGGGGATCCTCCGCCTCATAGGCTTCGATGACCTTTTTATATTCCGGAGCCTGCTTCATCAGGATCTTTTCCTGCTTGCGGCTCAGCATTCTCTCTCCCTCCAGCATCTCAGCGCTGAAGCGATCGTTCTTTACGTAGAGATTCTCTGCCATGACATTGCGGTAACCCGCTCTGGCAGCTCTTAAGGCCCAATCGATATCCGCACCATCCAGTGCCTTATAATTCTGCTGATCCAAAATACCGATCTTATGGATGACCTCACGGTTCATGGCCATACAGAAACCGACGCCATAAGGGATCGTCGTGTAAAGGGAACGGACCTGTCCAAAGATCTCATCCACCTTCTCTACCGGCTCATCATCAAAGAGACGATTGCGGCGGGAAGGAACAGGGAAACCGGCGATGAGGCCATGGTTCGTAAAGGGAGTGACACTGGATACGGTGGGATCTTTGATCATGGGCATGACCAGTCTCTCCAACCACATATCCGGCAGCGTAACCTCCGCTCCCAGAAGGACCACATAGTCTGCTCTGGAGATGACCAGTCCTCGATTCAGTGAACTGACCACGCCGATCTTTCTCTCGTTATGGATCACACGGGAGCTCTCGTGTTCCTGGCAATAATCCTCTACATAGCCAAGGACTTCTTCATTTTTGATCTTGTCATCCAGAAACATCATCTGGTAACGGACGTTAGTGGAGCCGATCTGTTCCATCAGGCTTGTTAATCCCTCCAAGGACTCACCTAAGGGAAGCAATATATCCACTCTGGTCTCACTGCCAAGGACGGTGGATACCTCCATATCCCTTCGGATGCAGCGCTCCATCATCTCCGCGTAGGATGCCGGTCTGTAAGCGACTCTGGCGGTCTTCCACGCCGATTCCATCGCTAATGAATCCCAGGGCATCCTGATCGGTGCCTTTTTCTTTTTCAGACTGATCTTCATTTTATTACTTAACCTTTACCAGAATACATCCAAGGGCTGCTCTTTCTCTGATCTCCTGCATCTTCTCGGAGGAAACCTTTAAGGTAACGATCTCCTGCGCATGGGGTGCCGATTCCACTAAGACTCCTTCACTGTTATACAGTTCTTCCACCTGGATCTTGATGGGGTCTCCCTTGGAGGGGATCAAAGAGAGCTCTTCTCCTTTGGAGAACTTACCTCTCTGCTCCAGAACCAGAGCATCTCCCTTATACTCACGGAGCACGGCTACAAAGTCGGAATCACGGACATACTGAGCGGAGCCGTACTGCTGGTCCTTTTCTGTGGGGTAGCCCAGGTAAAAGCCGGTGGTATAGTCTCTATGGGACATCAGTGCCAGCCACTTCATGTAAAGAGGCAGATTGGCACGATACTTTTCTTCACTTTCATACAGGTCATCCAGCGCCTTTCGATAGGTCTTGGTGACCATAGCCACATACAGGGGCGTCTTCATTCTGCCTTCGATCTTTATACTGCCGATACCGGCTGCCATCATCTCGGGAAGATATTCGATCATACACAGATCCTTGGAGTTAAAGACATAAGTGCCTTCTTCTCCCTCCATGACAGGGAAGTATTCTCCCTCTCTGGTCTTTTCCATCAAGGCATATTCCCAGCGGCAGGGATGGGCACAGGCTCCCTGATTGGAATCTCTTCCGGCCAGGTAGTTACTGAGAAGGCATCGTCCGGAAATGGAGATGCACATAGCACCATGGGCAAAGGCTTCGATGGTAAGATCCTGAGGTGTATTGGCACGGATCTCAGCGATCTCCTTTAAAGATACCTCTCTGGCGGCGACCACTCTCTTGACACCCATCTTATGCCAGAAATTGAAGGTAGCATAGTTGGTAGCACTGGCCTGGGTACTTAAGTGGATCTCCATATCAGGAACGATCTCTCTGGCCATAGCGATCATACCGGTATCTGCCATGATGAGTGCATCGACACCTGCCTCCTGAAGGAACAGGAGATAGTCCTTCAGGTAATGGAGCTGTTCGTTGTGGGCAATGATATTGACCGTGACGTGGACCTTGACCCCTCTCTCGTGGGCATAGATCACCGCTTCTCTCATCTGCTCCTTGTCAAAGTTCTTCGCCTTGGCACGAAGACCGAACATCTCTCCTCCAAGGTATACCGCATCCGCGCCATACAAGATGGCAGTCTTCATGGTCTCCATGCTGCCTGCGGGACAAAGAAGCTCCATACGCCTTTCCATTGCTTTTCTCCTCCAACAACCTGTTCGTCTAAAAGTGAAAAATGCCGGGCGAAAGACCCGGCAGATTTCCTTTTCTTATTTCGACTTATTCGTCGTAATCTTCGTAGTAATCCTCGTAGTACTCTTCTTCCTCTTCGCGTACATAGTCGCCGTTGGCTACAGCCTCGAACTCACTATAGTCTCTGGTGAAGAGATGCTCACCGGATCCATCCTCATAACCTACAAAGTAGAGCCAGTCACCCTCAGCAGGGTTCAGGACTGCTTCGATGGCAGCGGCACCGGGATTACCGATGGGTCCTACGGGGTAACCCAGATACTTATAGGTATTGTAACCGGATTCGATCTCCAGGTCTCTGTAAAGGACCTCATCTTCACCGGTTCCTTCCTTACCCAGCGCATAAAGGATCGTACAGTTCAGTCCCCAGGTAATTCCCTCATCCATACGATTGTAAAGAGTACGGGCTACCATCGGTGCTTCGTAGCTGAGCTGTGCTTCCTTCTCGATACAGGAGGCCATGGTAATGACCTGATCGAGGCTCAAGCCCAGGGCCTTGGATCTCTCGGTCCAGTCACCATGGTTCATCCACTTACGCTCAAACTCACGAAGAAGACGTTTTACGACACCCTCTGCTCCGTTAGCAGGGATCACTTCGTAGGTATCGGGCCACAGATAGCCCTCTAAAAGAAACTCACGATCTTCCTTATTGGTCAGAAGATCATAGTAGTCAAAGTCATAATCGTCACGATTGCAAGCCGCCTCAAAATCACTGGCCAGACAAATATTCTTCTGTTCCAGATACTGAGCGATCTGTCTGACGGACCATCCCTCGGGAATGGTGATCATAACGGATTCTTCCTTGGCACCATCCTGGAGTTCTTCCATAATGGTCTCCATGGGCATACCCATGATCAGCTTATACACACCGTACTGGAAATTGTCCTCCGCACCGGTCAGTTTTGCCTTGATACGGAACAAGGTCTCATCTTCGATGAGCTCGTTTTCCTTTAAGAGTGCGGCGATCTCCTTGACCGAAGAACCCTCCGGAATATCGATGGTCACTTCCTGTCCGTTGGGATCATAGGTCTGGTAAGGATCTTCTCTGACAAAGTCATAGGCCACATCGTAGGCTACGACGGCGATTCCGGCAATGATGACCACAGCCAGGAGCATCAGAAGGATCCTCTTTATGTTTCGGGTAATGAACCCGAAGACCATATTGATGAAATTCATACAACTATCCTCATTCGACTTCGATCAGCATGGGCAGGATCATGGGATTACGCTTGATCTCCTGCCAGAGGTAGTCTCTTAACTGATCGCGGATCTCGATCTTCAGACCGCCCAGATCGTTCAGTCCAAGCTGATGATACATATCGATCACATGGCAGACAACCTTCTTGCAGCCCGCCATCAGATCATCCGATTCCTTGACATAGACAAAACCACGGCTCATGAACTCGGGTCCTGCAACGACCTGACCGGTGGTCTTACTGATGGCCAGAGAGACCACCATCAAACCATCCTGAGACAGATTCTTACGATCCTTCAGGACCACATTGCCTACGTCACCGACGCCAAGACCATCGATCAGTACGGGAGATACCTCCACGCTGCCGACTATCTTAGCTTCGTGAGAACTGAGTTCCAGGATGTTACCGTTACGCATGAGGATGACATCCTCTACCGGATGCTCCATGCTCATGACCAGTTCCTTATGGGCACTCAGATGACGGTATTCACCATGGACCGGCAGCATGAACTTGGGCTTGACCAGACCATAGATCAGTTTCAGTTCTTCCTGGGAAGCATGTCCGGATACATGGGCATCCTCGTAGGTTACCTCGGCGCCTCTCTGCATCAGGGCATTGATGACATTGCTGACCAGCTTTTCGTTACCGGGAACGGGACGGGAAGAGAAGATGATATGATCTCCCTCCTTGATCTCGATCATGCGGTGCTCTCCGCTGGCCATACGGGAAAGGGCTGCCATGGGCTCACCCTGGGAACCAGTGGTAATGATCACCAGTTCGTTATCGTCATATTTCTTGATCTCGGAAAGATCGATCAGGACATTCTCCGGAACCTCCAGATAGCCCAGTTCCAGAGCGGTATCGATCACGTTGACCATACTGCGGCCAACGCAGCAGACCTTACGTCCGTAGGTAGCAGCGGCATTGATGATCTGCTGGACACGGTCCACGTTGGAAGCGAAGGTCGCAACCAGGATACGTCCCTTTGCCTGGGGGAAGATCTCCGTAAAGATATGTCCTACACTGCGCTCACTCATGGTGTAGCCCTTGCGCTCCGCATTGGTGGAGTCACTCATCAGGGCCAGGACCTTCTTGCGGCCCAGTTCAGCAAAGCGCTGCAGGTTGATCATCTCACCATGGATGGGTGTATAGTCAACCTTGAAGTCACCGGTATGGATCAGTACACCGGCTTCGGTGAAGATGGCCAGGGCACAGGCATCACCGATACTGTGATTGGTACGGATAAACTCGACCTTCATCCCTCCCAGAGGAACAACATCTCCGGGCTGTACCATATAGAGGGTGGCACTCTTTAAGCCAAACTCCTGCAGCTTGTTGCGCACAAGGCCAAGGGTCAGTCTGGTGCCATAGACAGGAATACGAAACTCTCTTAAAAGATAAGGAAGTGCACCGATATGGTCTTCGTGTCCGTGGGTCAATACGACACCGCGGATACGGTCAAAATTCTGTCTTAAATAATCAAAATTAGGAATAATGGAATCAATACCGGGCAGGTTGTCATCAGGAAAAGCCTGTCCGCAATCCACAACAATAATATCTTCACCACATTCGATCAGGGTCATGTTCATACCGATCTGGTCCAGTCCGCCCAGCGGAATGACCTTAACGGTCTTCTTTACCCTGCGAGTGGATGTTTTCATCTGTTCGCTATAGTAATAATTTCTCATTCGATCTCAATATCGTAATCTGCAGACGTCTCTACAAAGAGATTCGCTGCATTGGTATACTCCTCCTCGGGGAAATTGGTGGTAACAAAGATTACCTCGTCACTGTTCTTTTCGGTGATGCTGAACTCTGCATCCTCTTCTTCGCAGACCTTGAAGATATAGGCATCCACATCCTCGGAATCCGTCTCCTCTGCCTCTTCATCTTCATCATCTGCCAGATTGCCGTCTGTATCGGAAACCAGCATAAACAGACCGGTCTCATCCTCTCCGGTCAGCATTTCTGCTACGTTGACAACTTCCATTTCTGCGTTGCTCTCTGCGTCCTCGATATCCGTCAGGATGATCCAGTCAAGGCGAGAGATCGTCTCTAAAGTAATGCTCATCTCTATTTATTCCTTTCGTTCTTTTTTGTTTCTCTCTGCATCCAGATAGGCCTGCAGAATAATGGAGGCTGCCAGCTGATCTACAGTCTCCTTTCTCTTTTTGCGGTCCCTGATCCCTGCTTCGATCATGGGCTGCTCCGCTTCCCAGGTGGAGAGTCTCTCGTCTTCCAATACGACCTCTACCTGATACAGATCTCTTTCCAGTCTCTTTTTAAACGCCAGCACCTTTTCGCCACTGGTACCTACCGTGCCATCCATGCGATAGGGCATGCCAAGAACGATCTGATGAATCTCGTTAGACTCACAGATCTCCCTGATCCTGCGTACCGTTGCCTTCAGGTTTGCCTCTTCCGCTCTTTTGATGGTCTCCACAGGGCTTGCCAGAAATCCGGTGGGATCTGACATGGCGACGCCGACAGTCCTGGATCCAAAATCTAATCCAAGGATCCTCACTTTCCGGAAGGATCCTCCAGTCCATGGTACTCAACAAAAGCACGGACCAGCTCTTCGATGATCTCGTCGCGGCTGATACGGGCGATCTTTCCGCGGCTGTTGTCATAACTGGTGATGTACGTGGGATCCTCAGACATGATGTAGCCTACCAACTGGTTGATGGGGTTGTAGCCCTTCAGCTGCAGTGCTCTGTAAACATCGGCCAGAGTCTTTCCGACAGACTCCTCCGACTCGGGGAAAAGCTTGAAATACTGGGTGTTGAATTGATCACTCATCGCAGTTCTCCTTTCAAAATACTGTCCAATCCGGACGCATCATGGTTTGCTGATCGCTTATGTACGTAGCCATGGATGGTTACCTGGACTTTTCTTCCCTGCAGGTCCTCATCCGTGTCTACCATTACGCCTACACGCATATAGTTGGGGGTATAACCGGTCCAGAATCCCCCCTTGGCATCCTTCTCCTCCAGGATCAGATCTACAGTCTTACCCTGCATCTTCTCCATAAAGGCTTCGGAGCTCTCTGCCGTTACCGCAAGCATCTCGCGGCTGCGGCGTTTCTTTTCCTCTGCACTGATCTGGTCCTTACGTCTGGCGGCTGCCGTTCCCTCCATCTTGGAATAAGGGAATACATGGGCCTCCGCAAAGCCGATCTCTTTAACAAAGGCAACAGAAGCTTCATGCTGCTTTAAAGTCTCTCCCGGGAAACCGACGATCACATCTGTCGTCAGTGCCACATCCGGGAAGTTTTCTCTCAGAAGTCTTGCGGCTTCTCTGAACTCTTCTGTTGTATATTTCCGGTTCATCGCTCTCAAGGTCTCATCGCAGCCGGACTGCAGTGCCAGGTGGAAATGAGGACATAACTTGTCCGTATGAGATACCTTCTCAACGAATTCCGGGGTGATGAGTCTCGGCTCCAGGGAGCTGAGACGGATCCTTTCGATCCCTTCGATCTCAGACATAGCAAGGATAAGCCCAGCCATATCTTGGCTGGTTGCCATATCCATATCAAGACCTTGCTCTTTCAGGTCCTGTCCATAGGAAGTGACATGGATACCGGTCAGAACGATCTCCTTATAACCGGCTTTAGCAAGACCTCTTGCCTCTTCGACACATTCCTCTATCGGACGACTCTTTAAAGGTCCTCTGACAAAGGGGATAATACAATAGGTACAGAACTGACGGCATCCGTCCTGGATCTTCAAAAAGGCTCTGGTCCTTCCCTCCGTGCGGGTGATCCTCAGATCAGAATAGGGCTCTTTCTCCGTATCATCTTCCAGAGTCCTTCCCTCTTTGAATGCCTCGATATAGGCAATGATCTCATTCTTTCGGCGATTCGGTACCGCCAGGTCGATGACACCTTCCTTGATCAATGAATCGTCACGATCCACATAACATCCGGCGGCGATAATGATCGCGTCCGGGTTCAATGCTCTGGCTCTGTGGATCATCTGTCTGGATTTTCTGGCAGCGATCTGAGTCACCGTACAGGTGTTGATCAGATACACATCTGCCTTCTCACTGAAATCCACGATGTCATATCCATCTTTTTCCAGTAATTCGATCATACCCTGGGATTCATAGGTATTGACCTTGCATCCCATTGTGCAGATGGCTGCTTTCTTTTCCATAATATTCCTATTCATGAGTGCAGAATTGTCCTAGTGTATTTATCTTATAGATTATACCCAACAAACCCCTAAATTACAACCCTTTTTCATTGCTTATGCACCTTGTGATATCTCCCCCCAGAGGATAAAATATTATCGAAATCGGGACCTGAACAAGCGTCTATCTACCACTTTGGTCAAGGTTCGCACCTATCAGATAGTTCCGCATCATAACGCTATGAAGGAGGTAAATATGTCTGAGATTCAGTTAAGCATCAACACCTTTATCAAGGCTCGCAAGTTCTATACCACCATGCGCCGCTTTGAAGGCAACTTCGAATTAAAACAGGATCAGTATGTGATCAATGCCCTTTCCCAGCTCGGCATTTTTTCTCTGGATCTGAGCCGTCCCATCACCCTGGAGTATGATACCAAAACTCCTGATGAGGAACTGTTCAGTGCACTGGAAGAGTTCCTGATCCCTACATCAGATACTCAGGAAGCCTGATAACGAATTCAGTAACATACCATTAAGTAAAACAGAAGGTCTCATAGATCTTTGCTCACGTCCTCGCCATAGGCTGCGGATTGTTCGCAAAGAAGCTATGAGGCCTTCTTTGCGTAAAAGGAAGTGACTACAAGATGAAGTAAGTTGGTGACAAATTGTCACCAGTTG
>JAZUIK010000011.1:0-26552 GCA_045642205.1 Bianqueaceae bacterium | reverse complement strand
TTGGCACAGGGAATCAACGGAATCACCACGGCGATATTGTCCATCTTTTCCATGGCGCAGACCATTGACGGAAGACTGACGATCTTTGCCATGGTTCCTGTGGTGGCTGCCATTGTCTCCATTATCCTGATCGGTAATGTAGTCCAGGTCCGTTTCCGCCGTGTTCAGGGACTGTTTTCCCATCTTTCCGGATTTGTTAACGAATCCATCATGGGTTCCCGTGTGGTCAAGAGCTTCGCCAGAGAAAAGGAATGGCAGGAAGAGTTCAATGCGACTTCTTCCGAGATGAAGGATGCCAACGTTTCTCTGACCGATGCATCCGCGTGGCTGA
This sequence comes from Bianqueaceae bacterium, assembly GCA_045642205.1. Classification (GTDB taxonomy): domain Bacteria; phylum Bacillota; class Clostridia; order Lachnospirales; family Bianqueaceae; genus RUG760. The sequence goes on along the minus strand of JAZUIK010000011.1, from coordinate 26,221 downwards.
ACCCCATTACAACCATCACCTTTGGTCTTTCCTATGCCATCAGTCTGATCTATGGCGGCCATCTGGTACAGGCGGGTTCTCTGGGACTGGGCGATCTGGTCGCCTTCCTTGGCTATCTGCTGCTGATCCAGCAGCCCGTCGTTTCTCTGGGAAGGATCGTCAATCTGATCCACCGTGGTCTGGCTTCCTACAAGCGACTGAACGAGATTTTCACCATGGACAGCATTCCGGAAAAGGAGCGCATGGACTATGATGGTCTGTTAGATGGAGATATCGAGGCAAGACATCTGACCTTTACTTATCCCGGAACCGATGTTCCCCGTATCAAGGATCTGAGCTTCCATATCAAAGCCGGAGAGACCCTCGGTATTGCCGGTATCACCGGAAGCGGTAAGAGTACGCTGATCTATCTGCTCTTGAAATTCTACGATGCACCCAGAGGACAGTTGTTCTTAAATGGTGTGGACATTAATGATATTCCGGCGAAAGCCATTCGAGAAAAGGTGGGCTATGTGCCCCAGGACGGTTTTCTGTTCTCTGCTACCATCGAAGATAATATCCGTTTCTACACCCCAAAGGTGGACTTGGAGGCGGTCCAGAAAGCAGCGGATCTTGCAGATATCCATGAGGATATCATGGCGTTCCCCAATGCCTATAACACTGAGGTCGGTGAAAGAGGTACTAGGCTGTCCGGAGGACAGAAGCAGCGTATCGCTCTGGCAAGAGCGCTGGTAAGAGATCCGGAGATCCTAATCCTGGATGATACGTTGTCTGCGGTCGATAATATCACCGAGAAAAAGATCACCGCTAACCTTGGCGGAGTGCTGGGAGATAAGACTTCTATCATTATCTCTCACCGACTTTCCGCCATGAGAGATTCTAATCTGATCCTGTATCTGGAAGAGGGCCGGATCAAGGAGAGCGGTACCCATGAGGAGCTGATGGCTCTAAAGGGTGAATATGCTTCCATCTACGAAAAGCAGTCGAAGGAGGGTGAAGACAATGAGTAATCTTTCTTCGATCAAAGAAACGAAAAAGGTAAAGGACACCCAGTCCTCCCTGATGCGTCTGGCTCTTTTGATGAAGCCCTACATGGGAAAATTGTTCATCTGTATGGTGGCGGTCATCATTGTTAATCTCTCTGAACTCTTTAAACCCTACGTGGCAGAGATCATCATCGATAAATTCCTTATGGGAACCGAGCAGGAAAGAGGCCTGTATTCCATTACGGGTATGGGTATTTTGTATTTCGTGGTGGCTGCCCTGGGAGCTGCTTTTTCCATGACCCAGGTTAGACTGATCGCCCGTATTTCCCAGAGTATCCTGAACGATATGCGTCAGAGAGTCTTCGATAAGATCCTCCATATGAGCATGAAGACCCTGGATGGATATGGTACCGGCAGGTTGATCACCCGCGCCACCAACGATGTGGAGACCGTCAATGAATTCTATTCCGACGTATTCCTGAACCTGTTCAAGGATGTCTTTTTGCTTTTGGGTATCGTGGTCATGATGCTTTTGATGGATGCCCACCTGGCATTGGTCGCCTTTGCGGGTATCCCCTTGATCGCCGGTCTGACCATTTCTCTGAAGAAGGTCATCAAGGCCAACTTCAAGAAGATGAAGCAGATCACAGGACACATCAACGGTTTCTTCTCCGAGAATATGTCCGGTATGCGCATCGTACAGGCGTTTAACCGGGAAGGCTCCAAACTGAAGGAATTCCGGGATCTCAATGCCGCCTACTTTAAGACCACCTTTACTCAGGTCATGCTGAACTCCTTCTTAAGACCGGTCATGGAGATCATCAACAGCCTGATCATCGCGCTGCTGGTGGCATACGGTTACAACCGTATTTCCGGTGGCGTGCTGGAGGTCGGTGTCCTCTATGCGTTCACCAACTACGTCAAGCAGTTCTTTAACCCCATCAATGATCTGGCGGAAAAATATACCACCATCGAGGGTGCGCTTGTTTCTACCGACCGTATCTATGAGGTCCTGGATGAAAAGGGCATCGAGGATATGGACGAAGGAAAGCACTTCGGTCAGGTGGAAGGAACCGTCGAATTCAAGGATGTCTGGTTTGCCTACAATGAAGGGGACTGGGTCTTAAAGGGCGTCAGCTTCAAGGTGGAAAAGGGCCAGAAGATCGCCTTCGTCGGACATACCGGCGCAGGAAAGTCCACTATTATCAACCTGATCAGCCGTTACTATGTCATCAACAAAGGTCAGATCCTGGTGGATGGTATACCGGTGGAGGATTGGAATCTACGGGATCTTCGAAAGGGTGTTTCCACGGTCATGCAGGATGTGTTCCTCTTTACCGGTGATATTGCCGATAATCTGGACATGCATGCGGAGCTGGATGAGGAGACCATGCATCATGCACTGGTAACAGCCGCTGCGGGAGATTTTGTGGACAGTATCGGAGGCATCCACTCCCATGTAGCGGAGCAGGGATTGAACTTCTCCACAGGACAAAGACAGCTCTTGTCCTTCGCCCGAGCCATTGCCCATGAACCGGCGATCCTGGTACTGGATGAGGCGACCGCCCATATCGATACCAACACGGAAGAACTGGTACAGAAGTCTATCGAGAATATTTCCAGAGGACGTACCTCTATCTTCATTGCCCATCGTCTTTCTACCATCAGAAGCTGTGACCAGATCATGGTCCTTGCAAATGGTGTCATTGCCGAGCGCGGTACCCATGAGGAACTGGTGGAGCAGAAGGGAATCTACTATGGACTGGTAGAAGCCCAGATGGAAGAGGAGAAGATGAAGAATAAGTAAGACACTGTCTTAGTCAATTTCATGAAAATAAAAAGCAAGAGGCCCTTTCCGGTCGGTGCAGTGAACTGCAATGCCCGGAAAGGGCTCTCTTGCTTCTATGAATGATATAGAAATATAGATCGTTGTATTCCAGATGACAACCGGCTTACTTCAGTCTCAGCTTCATGCCATCGTAGGAGATGGTCAGACCCTGAGAACCTTCTACCAGCTCATCGTACAGGTCGCCGGAGTTATGGGAGAAGTGGTTAGCGACGCAGACGGTAAATTTGTCGACGACACCGATCTCCTCCATACGAGCCTTCACGCGAAGGATCTCCGGAATACCCATGTGGGCACGTCCGCTGGTGGCACGCAGACCGTAGGTAGCATCAAAGCTGACCAGAGAAACGGGCTTGCCCAGAGATTTGAAATAATCCCAAACCTCAGGGAAGTAGCTTCCGCTGTCATGCATATACAGAACAGAGACTTCCTTCTCGTCCTCGATATGATAGCAGAATGCCTGATTGTCCAGCTTCATGTGGTGAGCGGGAAGGGCGGTAATGGTATACTGACCGGCCTTGACAGGCTCAAAGGGCTTTAAGATATGCCAGTGCAGGGTGCTTCTGGTGGCTTCGTCAGCTTCCCAGTCAGCGACCTGCATGTAATAATCATATACTTCCTGAGCACAGTAGATGTTCAGATCGGGACTGACCATGTTCACACTGTAGCCGCTGCCGCGAACGGTCAGTTCCTGAGGATAGAAATGGTCCATGTGCTTATGGGTGATCAGAAGATGCTCCACAGCCGTCAGGTCAAGACGATATCTTAACTTGTGCATGTAGGTATCAGGAGGCAGATCGATCAACAGATCCTTGTTGATGATAGCCTGGGAACGGGAACGGACATCACGTCCACCGCGCTTAAAAGCCTCTTTGCAGGCATCACAGTTACAGAAGATCGCCGGCCAGCCTTCAGCGGCGGCAGTACCGAGGTATTGGAATTGCATGGGGAAAACCTCCTGAATAGGACTTTTTGGGTTGGATATATCACCGCCGGAAAGACCGGGCGGAAATAGTTGGATCAAAGAAGAGGGATCTCTTCAAAAAGTTCTTTCTGACCAAGGGTCCAAAGAGAAGTGCAGCCGACCTTTTTAAGTAGTTCCAGAGTCGTATCGTATCCGACGCTCAGCAGATCTTTGTCGTGGCAGTCACAGGTCAGAATGAGGGGAACATGATGCTCCACCAGGAGCCTTAGCATCCATTCGTTGGGATAGGGGACCCTGGCATGACCGCGGCCGATGGCTCCTGTATTGACCTCCACCAACTGGCTATAGGAGGCTGCCTCTAAGAGTACATCACCGGCGATCTTTTTATAGACCGGGTCTTCTTCGTCGATGAGGTGGAGTGTTTCGTTATATTTGGTGATCAGATTGAAGTGACCAAGGATCGAAGGACGAGAGGCCTTCGCATGGTCCAGGACCTGCTGGTAGTAGACCTTGGCCATCTTCAGGGGATCCTGATCGAAGACTTCCTTATAGAGTGTCAGGAATTCCTCGGTGCCGTTGTCGTAGGAAAGATATCGATCGGCTTTTTGGTCGTGATACATATGGACACTGCCGATGATATATTCATAGGGGGTCAGATCCTCTTTAGAGAAACTGTCCAGCTCCAGACCGAGATGGATCGCGATCTGATCCTGATAGGTCTGCCCCAGCTGATGGATCGTCCGGATGTACTGCCTTGTACTTTCCGGCGTCATGGTCCAGGGATCATCCTCTGTCATGGGAAGGTAGGAATGACCGGAAAAACCAAGGGAAGTATATCCCAGTTCGATAGCCCTCTGTACCATTTCCTCCAAAGTGGACTTGCCGTCGCAGAAGGTGGAATGGGTATGGGCATTGGATAAGTAAGTCATGAAAGACCTTCTTTCACAAAATTCGATAAATATGAATCGATTATAGCACGATACATGTGAGTGGAAAAGAAGGAGTGTGCAAGAATCGAAAACGAAATAGCAAAATATAGGGAGCAAAAGTTGACCGGAGGGTTTCGGGTGAGAAAATCTTCGCAGAAGTGTGAAAAACAAAAAGTTATTTTCGGTAACATTGCCTAAAGGGAGCGACTTGTCCTTTTACAGCAAACATGGTATAATCTTCAGACTACCATGTGAAAAACAAGGAGATTATTATGGAAAAAGAGCAGCTTGTCCGGCAGTTTATTACCGGCGGCGAGATCGTATCCATCGAGCCTTTCGGAGGCGGACATATCAATGACACCTTTAAGGTCGATCTGGTCATCAACGATGGAACCGTTAAGAGCTATATCCTTCAGAAATTAAATACCAACGTATTCCCCGATCCTGAGGTCTTGACCAACAACGCCATCAAGGTCACCCACTACATGCGTAAGATCCTGCGTCGCCGTGGTGATGATCCGGAGCGTGGAACCATCCGTTTCTATCCTGCTACCAATGGTAAGTACTTTTATACCGATGAGGATGGACAGGTATGGCGCTTTGAGAACCTGATCCCCAACACCATGGCCCACGATCTGGCAACTTCTCCCGAGATGTTCGAAGCAACCGGTTTTTCCTTCGGAAGCTTTATGGCAGATCTGGCAGAGTTCCCCGCAGCAGAACTGGGCGAAGTCATCAAGAATTTCCATCATACCGGAATGCGTTTCTCTACCTTCCAGGCAGAGGTTGTCGCCAATAAGTCCGGAAGAGCGAATACCTGTCAGGAAGAGATCCAGTTCGCACTGGACAGAGAAGATCTGGCATGGAGCATCGTGGACATGCTCTCCGAGGGAAAGATTCCGCTTCGAGTTACCCACAATGACACCAAGATCAATAACATCCTGATGGATAAGGATACCGATAAGCCCGTATGTATCATCGACCTGGATACCATCATGCCGGGTGCTGCCTGCTACGACTTCGGAGACAGTATCCGATTCGGCGCATCCAGTGCACTGGAAGATGAGAAGGACCTTTCCAAGGTCTATATGAAGCTGGATCTGTTCGAGGTCTATGCAAGAGGCTTCATGAAGGCAATGGGTAAGGCACTGACCTTAGAAGAGGCAAGAAGCCTGGCTCTTGGAAGCATCGTCATCACCTATGAGACGGGTATTCGTTTCCTAGGTGACTACCTGAATGGTGATGTCTACTTCAAGACCGCTTATCCGGAGCATAACCTGGTAAGAGCCCGCACCCAGTTCAAGCTGGTGGCAGATATGGAAGAAAAACTTCCTAAGATGTACGAAATCGTAGAAAAGTATTATAATGAAGCGCAGAATGCCTGATTGGTTGATCAAGTGAATGCGATTCTAAGCAGAAGTCACCCTTTCGGGTGACTTTTGTTGTATAATGATAAGATAATCCGCCTGCCTGTCCTGTTGGATCAGGCGGGAAGACGAAGAAAGGAGGGTACTCATGCAGATCGATCCGGGAGCAGAAAAGATCCTGAGTGTATTGGAAAGAGCAGGCTATGAAGCCTATATCGTGGGCGGCTGCGTCAGAGATGCCCTCATGGGAAGAGAACCCAACGACTGGGATATCACCACCAGTGCCTATCCGGAGGAAGTCAAAAAGCTGTTCCGCAAGACCTTTGATACCGGGATCCAGCACGGAACGGTGACGGTACTGGAAAACGGTGGCAGCTACGAGGTAACAACCTATCGTATCGATGGAGAGTATACCGATCACAGACGTCCGGATTCGGTGCAGTTTGCTTCCAGTCTGTATGAAGATGTGGCCAGAAGAGATTTTACCATCAATGCCATGGCCTACCATCCATCCGTAGGATTGGTGGACTATTTTGAAGGACAGGAAGACCTTGAGAAAAAGGTGATCCGCTGTGTCGGTGATCCCATGCAGCGCTTTGAGGAAGATGCCCTTCGTATGTTGCGTGCGGTCCGATTTTCTGCTAAACTTTCATTTACCATTGATGTAGACACCTATCAGGCCATCAAGGCTTTAGCACCTACCCTGGAGAGAGTCTCCAAGGAAAGGATCATGGATGAGGTGACCAAGACACTTCTTTCTGATAACCCTGAAGGATTGGAAGAGGCTGCTAAGACGGGATTGATGCGATACTTTGCCGGTGGTGCCTCTGAGGGAATGAAGGAAGGATCCGCCGCTGATTTTATCAGCCCAGCCAAGGTCAGAAAGGAACGTGCCCTTCGCTTCGCTGCATTTTTACAGAAGCTGACCGAGGAAGAGGCAGGAAAGTATCTGAAGGAATTAAAGTCTGACAATGATCTTCTAAAGTCGGTCCGTCATCTGATCGGACACAGCAGGGATGAAAGACCTGTGGACGATAGATCCATGCGGTATTTCCTTCATGCCGTAGGAAAAGAGAAGATGGAAGATCTTCTAGAGCTCCGTCTGGCCATCGGTGTGGACACGAAGGAGCAATATGATATTCTCCATGGACTCTATGAGCAGGAAAAGGAAGCGCCGGTTTCCCTTTCCGAACTTTCTGTCAATGGCAGAACACTGCTGAAATTAGGCGGTGTACAGGGTAAAGAGATCGGATCTGCCCTGGATTATCTGATGCAATGTGTTCTGGATGAACCCTCGAATAACAACGAAGAGAGTTTGATCCGGTTATATAAAGAGAAATATCTAAACAAGGAATGCGATAGCGAATGAATGAGAACAGACCAAACGGGCAGGTCAATGACCCGGATTACGAACTGACGGATCTGTTTGGCGACGAGATCAAGGAAGAAAAGACCAACGATGCTCTGGAAAGAGCCAAGAAAGCAGCCGCAGAGAGAGCATACAATTACACTCCCTCCATGCGTCCCCGCCAGAATGATGGCCAGGCTCCCCGCATTGAGGAGTTCAACGACAATGCGAAGCAGAGCATGAACCGTCTGGTCCCTGAGATCCAGCTGACCTCTGTGGAGGAGGAATATCGCCGTTACCACCAGAACCGACCTGAGAGTGTTTCTGCTCAGACGGCTACCCAGGATACACTGTATCGTGGAAAGTACGATTACGACTACGATGCAGAAGATACGACCTATGTCACCGGAATGGCTCAGATGCAGAGCGTAAGGAGCAATCCGGCTCAGAATCCGGCTTCGAATTCGGCAAGGATCAATGTGAACGTTACCCCCATGGGCAATTCCGCAAGAGTCAATATGGCTCCCAATCCCATGACAAACTCTGCCAGGGTCAACATGAACTCTCAGCAGATCCCTGTGCAGCAGCCCACCGGTTACCTTTCTGCCAATGATCCCAGACTTTTAGCTGCCTTAGAGCAGGAGAGACAAGCTTCCGCTCTTTTGGAAGAACAGCAGAAGAAGGAAAGGGAAGAAAAGGAGAAAAAGGAAAAGAAGCAGCGCATTATGATCATCGCTATCATGGGGTTCATCTCTCTGATGCTGATCATTGCCATTGTCCTGATCCTGATCCCCGACGGAAAGAACAAGAAACCCGCCAACAGTGAGCCTTCTTCCAGCATGATCGTGCAGAAGGATCAGCAGACCTACAGCGGTATCATTACCCAGATCGATATGACCCATGGCACCTTGCTTGTCTACAATGCGGATGCTAAGATGGAAAAGAGCTTCTCCAAGCAGAATTCCCAGAATATCTCTCTGGGTGATCTGAAGGTGGGAGATATGGTCGATGTGGTCTACGATGCCGCCAATTCCGATGCCCTTATCTCTGTCATGTCCTGTTCCAAGGCAGAGGAGATCAAGGATATCACCGGCATCAGCGTGACCGGTTCTCAGATCTCTATCAACCAGCAGCTCTACACCATGGACTCCCGGTTGATCTGCCGCTATAACGGCAACAGCTATTCTACGGAAAACATCACACCGAATACGGTCTTTAATGCCGTTGTCTTCAACGGACATTGCTACCATATCGAGATCCAGTCCGTGTCCACCAGCGTGGTCATCGAAAATCTGGGTGCTTACAGTGGTGGCAGTGTTACCATCACACCCGCAGGCGGTGAACCCATTACCAAGAATATTACCCTGGATACTCTGAAGATCGAGGTCCCGGAGGGATCCGTTTCCGTTAAAGTCTTCTTTGAGAACAAAGAGGTCTTCAGCAGCGTGGTCTTTGCGACCGCAGCCTCCGAAAATACCGTCAAGGTACCGGATAAGGATCAGAAGACCGGAACCGTCGTTTTCCTTTGCGACATCGACGCCACCGTAACCGTTACCATCGACAACAAGGACTATATGACCGGCGACGGCATCACCATGGAATACGGAACCTACGTAGGAAAGGCAAAAGCTGCCGGCTACAAGGAAAAGGAAGTCCGTTTCGTTCTGGAGGGTGCTTACCTTGTGGTCTCCATCGAACTGGAGGAGGCTAAGGCACCGGTGACCATCAACTCCAGCATCGGTGGCTACACCGTATGGGTGGACGGCGCTTATGCAGGTACCTTTGAAGGCACTACCGGCACCATCTATCTGAAGGAAGGCGTCCACTGGATCGTATGTATGAAGGAAGGCTACACCGAGCAGGGACTGACCGTCGTGATCGGTTCCGATGTACAGGCTCAGACCATTACCCTGGGCGGCTTTACCAAGATTCCGGAGGAAAGCTCCAAACCGGAAGAGTCTTCCAAGACAGAGGAGAGCTCCAAGACAGAGGAATCTTCTAAGACAGAGGAGAGTTCCAAGACCGAAGAATCCTCCAAGACAGAAGAGTCTTCTACAGAGGAATCTTCGGGAGAGACTTCCGAATAATCATCAATCAAATATGTTAGAGGCGGTGGCACTGGTCATCGCCTCTTTTGGAAAAGAGACCTGTGTGGAAGGGACGAAGCAATGGAACTGAAAGCATATGGAAAGATCAATCCGGCCTTAAATGTGGGGCCCACCAGAGAAGATGGATTTCATGAGGTCTGCATTGTCATGCAGCAGGTGGACCTGTACGATGTCCTCACAGTAGAAAAACTGGATCAGACGGGTGGAGAAAAAGAAGTCCTCTTTACCTGCACGGAAGATTTGGGCATTCCGGATGAGAAGAACCTGGCGGTGAAGGCTGCCAGAAAGATGCAGGAGCGATATGATCTTCCTTCCGTAAAGATCCATCTGGACAAGCGTCTGCCCGCTGCAGCCGGTATGGCCGGAGGCAGTACGGACGCGGCTGCGGTCCTGAAGGCCATGAGAGAGCTGTTCTATCCGGAACTTCCTATGGAAGAACTGCTCAAGGTCGGTGCGGAACTTGGTTCCGATGTACCCTATTGCATCGTCGGAGGAACAGCGCTCTGCACGGGAAGAGGAGAGATCGTTGAGCCCCTTCCGGATCTTCCCAGCGTCTACCTTCTGGTGTTCAAGCCTTCCTTTGGGATCTCCACCCCCTGGTCCTATCAGCATTTCAAAGAGAATGATCCCATGAATCCGCCTGCGGACATGGAGGCGCTCTTAGAAGCATTAAAAGAGAATGATCTGAAAGCCTTTGTGAAAGAGATGCGCAATCAGCTCTACCAGCCTGCCAGAGAATTACATCCGGAACTGGATGAGATGATCCGCTCCATGGAAGAAGAAGGGGCTATCAAGGCCATGATGACCGGCAGCGGTCCCACGGTCTTTGGCTTCTTTGAGACAGAGGCAAAGAGAGATCAGGCAGCAGAAGGATTTCGCTTCGCCATGAAACAGCAAGGCATCGAAGGGACCCTGCTCCTTGCCAAAACTCTCGAAGGAGAGTATCATTAACGAATATTTGGTCAATTCCGGTCATTAACTGGTCGTAAGTTTTAGTATAGATTCTAAGAGAAAGGGATCCACATGATTCTTTCATCTAACGTTGGTATCGATCTGGGAACATCTTCCGTTCTCGTTTATGTTAAGGGAAAGGGTATCATCCTTCGTGAGCCCTCGGTGGTCGCCGTTCGCCGTGATGCGGGAGACGACTCCAGAGAGATCGTGGCCGTGGGCGAAAAGGCCTATGCCATGGTCGGAAGAACGCCCCAGAATATGGAGACCATCTTCCCCATGCAGGAGGGTGTCATCTCCAACTTTGAATATACGGAAAAGATGCTGCAGTACTTTTTACAGAAGACCATCGGTCATCCTCTGATCAAGCCTGCAGTGGCTGTGTGTATTCCCTGCAGCATTACCGAGGTGGAGCAGCGCGCCATTATGGATGCCTGCATCAGTATCGGCGCTCGCAGTGTCCATCTGATCGAGGAGCCTCTGGCAGCTGCCATGGGCGCCGGTATCAACATCAAGCGTCCCAACGGATGTATGGTGGTGGATATCGGAGGAGGAACCGCCGATATCGCGGTCATCTCTCTGGGTGCTATCGTTAAGAGTACGTCCATCCGTGTTGCGGGAGATGCCTTCGATGAGGATATTACCCGCTGGATGAAGCGTAAATATAACCTGCACATCGGAAAGAGGACCGCTGAGGAGATCAAGATCCAGATCGGTTCTGCCGAAAAGATGGATGAACCCATGGAAATGGAGGTCAGAGGCCGTCACGCCGTGACCGGTCTTCCCGCATCCTGCCATATTACCTCTGAGGATGTCAGAGAGGCAGTGGCTGTCTCCGTGCAGAGACTGGGAGATGCTGTCTGTGAAGTACTGGAGCAGACACCTCCGGAACTGACCGCCGACATCGTCGAGCATGGCATTATCATGACCGGCGGCGGAAGCCTTTTAAAGGGCCTGGACCATGTCATTGCCCGTCGAACCCGTATCGGCACTTTCGTAGCAGATGATGCCATCAGCTGTGTTGCCATCGGCACCGGCCGCTATGTGGACAGTCTCAGCGAGACCTTCTTCGGACTGTAAGGGTGGTTCAAAGAGGAATGGAAGAAGAAAGAATCGTAGGATATATCAACAGTATCCTCTTTTCCAATGACACCAACGGCTATAAAGTGCTGGATATCGAATCCGAGGACGGACTGGAACTCATTACCGCTGTGGGCATCATGCCGGATGTGGAAGTGGGAGAAAAGATCGAAGCGACGGGTAAGTGGGATCAGCATTCTACCTACGGAGAGCAGTTCTCGGTCAGTGAATACTTTCGCAGTGTTCCTACAGACATCGAATCCATGCAGCGATACTTAGGTTCCGGTGTCATCAAGGGTGTCGGAGAGGTCATGGCCCAGAAGATCGTGACCCACTTTGGAGAGGATACCTTCCGGATCATTGAAAATGAACCGGAACGCTTAGCACAGATCAAAGGAATCAGCGATAAAAAGGCCTGTGAGATCGGCGAGCAGTTTGCCGCCAAGGCAGCCTCGAGAGAGGCAATGGTCTATCTGCAGGGCCTTGGGTTAACGCCCACCATGAGCATGAGGGTCTATGAGACTCTGGGAAATAAAACGGTGGAACTCGTACAGCGAGATCCCTATATCATGGCAGAGAAGGTGGATGGCATCAGCTTTCGAAAGGCGGATGAGATCGCCAGAAAGGCCGGGATCCCGGAGGATTCTCCTGCCCGTATCCGCAGTGCGATCCGCTTTGTGCTTCTGGAGGCAGCCGGCGTAGGACATACCTATCTTCCCAAGCCGGTCATGGAGGAATGGCTTTACCAGACCATCCAGCTGGGTGGGGACATCGTGGACATGGCCTATGATCAGGCCAGGATGACCGGATCCATCGTTGGAAAACAGGATGAAGAAGAGGAAAGCGTGTACCTTCGCTCTCTCTTTGCTGCAGAGACAGGGACCGCCAGACATATTGCCGAGCTTATCGAAGCAGCATCCAAGGTAGATGCCAACGGAAATCATCTGACGGAGGAAAATAGCCTCGCGGGAAATGAGATCCCCTATCAGCTCTCCGAGATGATGCTCAGAAGGATCGGTCGGATCGAAAAAGAGAAGAAACTGCAGCTGTCCGATGAACAGAAGGCAGCGGTGGCAAGGGCCTATGACGAGGGACTGGTGATCATCACCGGAGGTCCCGGAACCGGTAAGACCACCATCATCCAGGTGCTTTTGGAACTATTGGACGAAGATGGAGCGAAGTTCGCTTTGGCTGCACCTACAGGAAAAGCAGCCAAAAGAATGGAAGAGGCTACCGGCAGAGAATCCAGGACACTCCATCGACTCTTGGAGGTCCAGTCCGTTGCCGATAACGGCGGCCGCATGAACTTTAACCGCAACGCAGAGCATCCTCTGGAATATGGCTATCTGATCGTGGACGAGATGTCCATGGTGGATATCGTTTTGATGTACCATCTTCTGGAGGCGGTAGCACCCGGAACCCATCTGGTGCTTTTGGGAGACAAGGATCAGCTTCCCTCCGTAGGAGCCGGCAATGTCTTAAGAGACATGATCGAGTCCGGTTGTATCCCCGTTTGCCGTCTGACCCATATCTATCGTCAGAGCGGTGAATCCGGTATTGTGCGCAACGCCCACCGTATCAATGGCGGTGACTATCCGGTCTTTGATAATAAGAATACAGACTTTTTCCTCATGAGGGCCCCTTCCGCCGAGCAGACCTTGAAACTGGTCAGCGATGTGGTCAAGGATCGATTCCCGAAGTTCTATAAAGCACGCTTCGGAAAATGTAATCCCATTGAGGATATCCAGGTCCTTTCTCCCATGAAGAAGGGAATCCTGGGTGTAAAGTCCCTGAATACAGAACTGCAGGCGGTACTCAATCCCCCTGCCAGGTTCAAAAAGGAATGGCGGAGCGGCGAGACTTTGTACCGTCAGGGAGACAAGGTCATGCAGACCCGCAACAACTATGAGATGGAGTGGCGCATCTTAAATAAGTATCGCGTCGCCATCGAGGAGGGAAAGGGCGTCTTCAACGGAGACACCGGCATCATCCAGACTATCGACAAGGACGGCATTACCGTTCTGTTTGATGGTGGTCGTCTGGTCACCTATGATACGTCTTCCCTGGCCCAGCTGGAACTGGCCTATGCCATTACGATCCATAAGTCCCAGGGAACGGAAAGCCCTGTCATTGTCCTTCCTTTGTTTGAGGGACCGGACATTCTGATGACGAGAAATCTTCTCTATACTGCCGTAACACGAGCGAAAGCCTTCGTTGTTATCATCGGCAAGGAGGAGACCCTCCGCAGGATGGTGGACCATGATCAGCAGTCTATCCGTTATTCCATGCTGCCCCAGAGGATCCGTGCGGCGGTGGGAATGTTCCATGAGGAGATCAGGGAACTCTCTTCCATGATCCCTTCATCAAAACCGAAGAAAAAGATCAGCATCGACGAGATCGCCGAGATGCTGTGATAAACAGGCGATCGATCAATAAACCTTCAGATAAACAGTGTGAGAATGGACCGGGAAAACTTTGAAGAAAGGATCTGCAGGATCCTGTCCCAGGGGGTCCTGAAGGGGTTCGATCTTATCTATCCTAAAAAATGCATCCTGTGTCATCAGATCCCTGAAGAAAAGGGAGAACGGTTCGAAAGGCTGGGCCTATGTTCCATGTGCCTGCCGGAGGACCACATCTTTGATAAGGACAGCTTTTACTCGGGTGGAGGAAAGGAGATCCCTGAGTGGATCCACGTAAGTTTTGCTTACGATCAGCAGCTGAGGTTTACCTTGGCAGAACTCAAATATGAAGGCAGAAAAGAGTACGGGCATTTCCTCGGAGGCTGGATGGCGGAAGAGGGAAAGGATCTGAGAAGATCTTATGACTGTATCTGTGCAGTACCTCTGGCAGAGGGAAGAGAAAAACAGCGCGGATACAACCAGGCAAGACTGATGGCACAGGCCATATCTTCCGAATGGGAGATCCCCTTGGTGGATCTTCTGATCAGAACGAGAGAGACGCCGCCTCAGAAGGACCTGGGAGAGGAACTCAGACGGAGCAACGTACAGGGAGCCTTCTCTTTGAAGGAAGGTATCGATCCGAAGATGCTGAAGGGACGAAGGATCCTTTTAATCGATGATATCTTTACCACCGGCGCCACATTGGAAAGCTGCAGGGAAACGATCCTGAAAGAGGAGTCTTCAGCAAAGATAACGGGATGGACCTTCAGTGCATAGAGGAAGGTCTTCGGCAAAGTGAACCATGACGGAAGCTCCTTGAGAGAGAAGCTAGATAAAACGCATGAAAAACTGCAAAAAGATAAAAAGAACCCAAACATTTCTTGACAAGAGAAAGCCCCCCGTGGTATACTCGTCAAGCTAACTCAGTTTGGGTTCTTTTTTTTCGTGCTTTTTTACGGACTTCGGTACTTAAGCAGAAAGAAGAGAATTCATTCAATACAGCATTAATCTTACCAATGGAGGTGGAAGTCGTGCGAACCAGAGTCACATTAGAGTGCACAGAGTGTAAACAGCGGAATTACAACACTACAAAAGACAAGAAAACACACCCCGATCGAATGGAAACCAAGAAGTATTGCCGTTTCTGTCGTAAGCATACCCTTCACAGGGAGACCAGATAATCAGGTCGGATTCAGGGATGAGGAGGCATAATGATGCTTAGTTTTAAAGAGCTCCGCGCAGAGTTCAAGAAGATCAAGTGGCCGGGCGCTAAGGAAGTTGCCAAGAAGACGGCTATTACGCTCTTCGTATGCGCAATCATGTCGGTCATCATCAGTATCTACGATCTGTTCTTTAACTGGATCATGAGAGGATTGGAAGACATTTTCCTGTAATTGATGAAGAGGTAGGATCCCAATGGCAGAAGAAGCAAGATGGTATGTGGCCCATACATATTCCGGTTATGAGAACAAGGTTCGGGAGAGCATCCTGAAAACTGCTGAGAACCGCAATATGCTGGACCAGATTCTTGAGGTCGAGATTCCGCTGGAAGACAGCGTGGAAGAGAAAAACGGTAAGCAGGTCGTCGTACAGAGGAAGGTATTCCCCGGTTACGTTCTGGTCCATATGATCATGAACGACTACACCTGGTACATCGTTCGCAACACCCGCGGTGTTACCGGATTTGTAGGCCCCGGATCAAAACCGGTCCCTCTTACTGACGAAGAGGTCCGTAAACTTGGAATCAGCTCTGCTATGTTCAAGATCGATTGCGAGCTTGGAGATAGCGTCCAGATTACGAACGGACCGTTCGAAGGATCGGTCGGTGAAGTCACCGAGATCCGTCCTGAAGACGGTATCGTAGTTGTTGGTCTTTCCATTTTCGGAAGATCAACTCCTGTAGAGCTCAGTTTTGAGCATATCCGAAAGATCTGATCTCAAATGAAGGTATTCGAAATTCAAATGGAGGTGTAAATCATGGCTAAGAAAATCACAGGTTATATCAAGCTGCAGATTCCGGGAGGAAAAGCAACACCTGCTCCTCCGGTAGGTCCTGCACTTGGTCAGCATGGTGTAAACATTCCTGCTTTCACTAAGGAATTCAACGCCAGAACCGCTAATGATGCTGGAATGATCATTCCCGTTATCATCACGGTTTACCAGGATAAGAGTTTTACGTTTGTTACTAAGACTCCCCCGGCAGCTGTTCTGATCAAGAAGGCTTGCGGAATTACTAAAGCATCCGCTAATTCCAAGAGGGATAAGGTTGCTTCTATTAAGAAGTCCCAGGTCAAAGAGATCGCCGAGCTGAAGATGAAAGATCTGAACGCTGCAAGCGTTGAGACCGCTATGTCTATGATCGCTGGTACTGCTCGCAGCATGGGCATTACCGTCGTCGAAGACTAAAAAGAAAGATAAACTGATCGCAAGTACCGCTGCTTGACGAGAAGTTTTGCTTTAGAATGTTAGGGAAGACATTCTGACAGGATTGAAGGTCCTGTTCGATAGATTTCCCAATCATACGTAAAAGCAATGTGATCATTGTGGGAGGGTCACTCCCCGTTACAACCACATGGAGGTTTACAAGATGAAGAGAGGAAAGAAGTATCAGGAAGCTGTTAAGAAGTTTGACAAGGCACAGCTTTACGGACCCCAGGAAGCCCTGAAGAACGTAATCGCTGCTGCTCCTGCAAAGTTCGATGAGACGGTAGAGATGCATATCAAGCTGGGTGTTGACGGACGTCACGCTGACCAGCAGGTACGTGGTGCTATCGTGCTTCCTCATGGTACCGGTAAGACTGTTCGCGTCCTTGTTTTCGCTAAAGGCGAGAAGGCAAAGGAAGCTGAGGCAGCCGGTGCAGATTTCGTTGGCGCAGAAGATATGGTCGCCAAGATCCAGCAGGAAAACTGGTTCGATTTTGATGTTGTCGTTGCTACCCCTGACATGATGGGCGTTGTTGGACGTCTGGGTCGTGTACTTGGTCCTAAGGGACTGATGCCCAACCCCAAGTCCGGTACCGTTACCATGGATGTCACCCGTGCACTGAACGATATCAAAGCCGGTAAGGTTGAGTACCGTCTGGACAAGCAGAACATCATTCATGTCGCTTTCGGTAAGGTTTCCTTCGGTGAAGAGAAACTGTACGATAACTTCCACACCCTTATTGGTGCAATCATAAAGGCGAAGCCGTCCACTTCCAAGGGACAGTATATTCGCTCCCTGACCGTTACCTCTACCATGGGCCCCGGCGTCAAAGTCGCACCCGTTCGTGCTGAGGAATAATCTGTCAGAACTCATCTGAGGCAGATCGAAAGACTTGACTCAGATGTCAAAACAATGTATAATCTCTGCTGTTGGTCGAAAGATCAACGCTGGATTAAATAACCGGAGACAGCAGGTGACGAAAGTCGTAACTTGAAAAGGCCTGCCGAGGTGAATCTTGCAATGAAATGCATGCAGACCCTCGTCTCCAAAGACGAGGGTCTTTTTCATGAATATCTGTCAATGGTCCAGACAGAGACTCCGGAAAAGTTAAAGGACTTAAATCTGTAAGGAGGTACGAAACAATGGCCAAAGTTGAAGTAAAACAGGTTGTCGTTAATGAGATTAAGGACAAACTGGACAAAGCTCAGGGCGTCGTCCTTGTAAGCGGACGTGGTCTTACCGTTGCTCAGGATACTGAGATGCGTAAGGCAATGCGTGAAGCTGGCGTTGATTACAAAGTGTACAAGAACACTATGGTAAACTTCGCTATCAAGGATACCGTATTTGAACCCCTGGCTCAGCACCTTGAAGGTCCCACCGCTGTAGCTATCAGCTATGACGATGCAACCAGTGGTGCGCGTGTACTCGACAAGTTTGTTGCTCAGTACGATGTACTGAACTACAAGGGCGGTGTCATCGAGGGACGCTACTATAACGATCAGGAAATGGTCGCTATCGGTAAGATCCCTGCAAAGGATGTCCTGCTTTCCAGACTGCTTGGCAGCTGGAAGTCTCCCATGTCTTCCTTCGCGCGTGTCGTCAAGGAGATCGCAAAGAAGAATGGTGGAGAAGCTCCCGCCGAGGCTGCTGCCGAGGCACCCGCAGAAGCTTAAGCATCGCTTAGGAATCATCTGCTAAAAAATCAAAATTTACATTGGAGGATTATTACAATGGCTAAGCTTAGTGTACAGGAAATCATTGACGCTCTTAAAGAGCTTACTGTTATGGAACTGAATGACCTCGTAACCGCTTGCGAGGATGAGTTTGGTGTTAGCGCTGCTGCAGGTGTTGCAGTTGTTGCTGGTCCCGCTGCTGCTGCAGTTGAGGAGAAGACCGAGTTTGATGTTGAGCTGACTGAGGTTGGCGGCAACAAGATCGCTGTCATCAAGGCTGTTCGTACCGCTACCGGTCTGGGCCTGAAGGAAGCTAAGGAGTTTGTTGAGTCTGCTCCTAAGATCGTTAAGGAAGGCCTTGCAAAGGCTGACGCTGAGGCTCTGCAGAAGGAGCTTGAGGCTGCTGGTGCAAAGGTTACCCTTAAGTAATTTAAGAGTAAATTACCTGAACCAAAATCCCCGAACGAGATTCTCGTTCGGGGATTTTTTGTGCGCTCTTTGAGCGCACGGAGTATCTTCCGATTCGAGGGAGATCGGTCGATATACAATAGCATTGATGGTTATACCTGTGTCTACGAATTGGTTTTTCATTATTTTCACGGCTTGTTCCGTGTCTACTTCTTGGACCTTCTTTCGATGACACGATTTTTTACCCTTCGGGGTGTGTCCTCTTCATGGGGTCCAGTATAGTCCAGAATAATCGTCTGTGAACGGATTGATAGCAATGAATGAGGGATTTATCCGTTGCGATTGAGCTGGTATGGCGGCAATTACGGATCTACAATGAAATATACGGAAATATCCGTATGTTATAGAAGAAAAATCAGACGTCATACGGATATATAATGAAAAAACTCTGATTATCCGTATGGGCATCTTTTTGTCTACGGATATTTAGCGCGTTATACGATGTATATCCGTAATGCGATTCAGAACATTCATTTCCCAACGGATCGATAGAGGATAGTGTGTAAAGTATCCGTTATTTTCAAAAATCCATAGAGTCGTCGTACGGATAAAACAGCGAGCGTCGTTTATTTATCCGTTCAGAGTTGAGTAAGGACAAAGTATAACGGATACAATACTCCAGAATGGCCAATGATCCGTTCGGTTATGGAGAATAAAAGAGTAGAAGATCAGTAATAGCCCGAAATCGTGCTGAACCCCACGAGCATGGGTTTTCAGGCTATGAAACCACCTTCGAGGAACGGTTTGTCATGCATTTGTAATATTTTTTAGAAAATCGAAAAGTTTTACTTGACAAACTTGACTTATCGACGTAGAATTGATACTTGCATTATATTGCGATTTTATGCACTTATTCGGCCCGGAACCCTAATTCCGGGATAATTAAGAACTAGTCAAGGGGTGAACGCATTTATGGAAAAGAATCGTATCCATCCGGATTCGTACGGCAAAAGGGTAAGAATGTCCTTCTCCAGAGAGAAGTCTGTTCTTGAAATGCCCAATCTGCTGGATGTTCAGAAGAATTCCTACCGCTGGTTTATCGAAGAAGGTATGAAAGAAGCCTTCGAAGATATTAATCCCATCAAGGATTTCGCTGGAAATCTGACGCTGGAATTTGTTGACGCCAAACTGGATCCTGTGCCCAAGCATACCATTGCGGAAGCAAAGGCACGCGACCTTACGTATACGTCCGCATTAAAGGTCACCGTTCGTCTGACGAACGAGGAGACGAAAGAAAAGCAGGAGAGCGAGATCTTCATGGGAGATTTCCCGATCATGACCGAAACCGGTACCTTCGTTATGAATGGTGCGGAGCGTGTTATCGTTTCTCAGCTGGTTCGTTCCCCCGGAATCTACTATACCGAGACCATCGATAAGACCGGTAAGAAGCTGTATTCCTGCCAGGTCATTCCTAACCGTGGTGCTTGGCTCGAGTATGAGACTGACTCTAACGATATCTTCAATGTACGTATCGACCGTACCCGTAAGGTTCCCGTTACTGTCCTGATCCGTGCTCTGGGCTTTGGTACCGACGCAGAGATCAATGACATGTTCGGTGAGAATGCAAAGCTGCTCGCTACCGAGGAGAGAGACAACACCAAGAGTGTCGACGAAGCTCTGATCGAGATCTATCGTCGTCTGCGTCCCGGTGAGCCTCCGACTGTCGAGAGCTCTCGTTCTCTGCTCTACGGTATGTTCTACGATGACAAGCGCTACAATCTGGGCCACGTTGGTCGTTATAAGTACAACAAGAAGCTGTCTTATCGCCATCGTGTACACAACCAGATCCTGGCTGAGGACGTTATCGATCAGAGTACCGGTGAGGTCATCGCAACTGCAGGCACCAAGCTGTCTTCCGCTCTTTGCTTCGAGATCCAGAATGCAGGTATTCCCTTCATCTTTATCCAGAAGGAAGATAAGAAGGTCAAGATCCTTGGTAACCTTGCTGTTGATATCCGCAGCTACATCGACCTGACGGACGAGCAGCTGAAGGATTGGGGTATCACCGAGGATGTATACTATCCCGTTCTTACCGAGATCCTGGAGAAGGGTCTTGAGGGAGAAGAGCTGTACGAGGTCCTGAAGGATCGTGCTTACGATCTGGTTCCCCGTCACATCACTCTCGAGGATATCCTTGCATCTATCAACTACAATCTGGCACTGGATTATGAAGGTGTTGGCAAGACCGATGATATCGACCACCTTGGCAACCGTCGTATCCGCTGTGTCGGTGAGCTTTTACAGAACCAGTTCCGTGTCGGTCTGTCCCGTCTGGAGAGAGTCGTACGCGAGAAGATGGGAACCCAGAACCCCGATGAGATCGTTCTGAAGGATCTGGTCAACATCCGTCCTGTAACCGCAGCGATCAAGGAGTTCTTCGGAAGCTCCCAGCTGTCCCAGTTTATGGATCAGAATAACCCTCTGGCTGAGATGACTCATAAGCGTCGTCTGTCTGCACTGGGTCCCGGCGGTCTGTCTCGTGACCGTGCCGGATTCGAAGTTCGAGACGTTCACCATTCTCATTACGGACGTATGTGCCCCATTGAGACTCCTGAAGGTCCCAACATCGGTCTGATCAACTCTCTGGCAACCTATGCTCGCATCAACCGTTACGGCTTCATCGAAGCACCTTACCGTGTTGTCCTGCAGGAGAACGGCGAGACCATCGTTACCGATGAGATCCGCTACATCACTGCAGACGAGGAAGAAGATTACCGTATCGCACAGGCTAATGAGCCTCTGGACGAGCAGGGTCATTTCGTCAACAAGCGTATCCGTGGTCGTCACGGAGACGATAATATCGAGGAGCCCGCAAAGAATTTCAAGCTGATGGACGTCTCCCCCCGTCAGGTATTCTCTGTAGCAGCTTCTCTGGTTCCCTTCCTGGAGAACGACGATGCATCCCGAGCCCTGATGGGATCTAACATGCAGCGTCAGGCAGTCCCGCTTCTTACCACTCAGGCACCTCTGGTCGCTACCGGTATGGAGTACAAGACCGCTATGGACTCCGGTTCCTGCGTCATCGCCAAGAATGACGGTGTCGTTGAGACCGTAGACGGAACCCATATCCGTATCCGCCGTGATGATGGTGGCATCGATGATTATGACCTTCTGAAGTATCAGCGTCAGAACCAGTCTACCAGCTTTAACCAGAGACCCATCGTATTCAGCGGTGAGACTGTTAAGGCAGGTCAGGCTATCGCAGATGGTCCTTCCACTGACGGCGGTGAGCTGGCTCTTGGTAAGAACGCTCTGATCGGATTCATGACCTGGGAAGGTTATAACTACGAGGATGCTGTTCTTCTGAGCGAGCGTCTGGTTGCAGAAGATGTTTACACTTCTGTACATATTGAAGAATACGAGACCGAAGCACATGACACCAAGCTCGGACCCGAAGAGATCACCAGAGACATTCCTAATGTCGGTGACGATGCTCTGAAGGATCTGGACGAGCGCGGTATCATCCATATCGGTGCTGAGGTCCATGCAGGTGATATTCTGGTAGGTAAGGTTACTCCTAAGGGAGAGACCGAGCTGACCGCAGAAGAAAGACTGCTGCGTGCGATCTTCGGTGAGAAGGCACGTGAGATCCGTGATACCTCCCTGAGAGTTCCTCATGGTGAAGAGGGTATCATCGTTGATGTCAAGACCTTCAACCGCGAGAATGGCGATGAGCTGTCTCCCGGAGTCAACGAATCCGTACGCGTATACATCGCCCATAAGAGAAAGATCTCTGTCGGTGATAAGATGGCAGGTCGTCACGGAAACAAGGGTGTCGTATCCCGCGTCCTTCCTGTAGAAGACATGCCCTTCCTGCCCAACGGTCGTCCTCTGGACATCGTTCTGAACCCCCTGGGCGTTCCTTCCCGAATGAATATCGGACAGGTTCTGGAGGTTCACCTTGGTCTGGCTTGTAAGGCACTTGGCATCCATATTGCAACTCCTATCTTTGATGGAGCTTCCACTACCGATGTCCAGGATATGCTGGAAATGGCTAATGACTACGTCAACTGGACCTGGGAGGAGTTCGCAGCAAAGTATGAGTCTCTGCTGGATCCCGCCCTGTTCAAGTATCTGGATGAGAATCAGGCACACAAGGCCGAGTGGACCGGCGTTCCGATCCCCCGCAGCGGTAAGCTGCGCATGAGAGACGGACGTACCGGTGAGGAGATCACCAATCCCGTAACCGTCGGATACATGCACTACCTGAAGCTGCATCATCTGGTCGATGATAAGATCCATGCACGTTCTACCGGTCCCTACTCCCTCGTTACTCAGCAGCCTCTGGGTGGTAAAGCTCAGTTTGGTGGACAGCGTTTCGGTGAGATGGAGGTTTGGGCACTGGAAGCATACGGTGCTGCATATACCCTGCAGGAGATCCTGACCTTCAAGTCCGACGATATCGTAGGACGTGTTAAGGCTTACGAGGCAATCGTTAAGGGTGAAAACATTCCTGAGCCCGGTGTTCCCGAGTCCTTCAAGGTCCTTCTTAAGGAACTGCAGTCTCTGGGACTTGACATGCGCGTTCTTACCAAGGATGCACAGGAGATCGAGATCAAGGAAGATCTGGATGACGACGATCAGCCCATTCAGGTCAACATGGAAGGTCGTGAAGATGTGGAGACCAGCGCCGTTTACTACGACGAGGTCGAAAATACCGCAAGCGACTATGATGATGAAGACAGTGATATGGACGTAGACTTTGACAGTCTGGACGACAGCGGATTCTCTATTGCAGACGCTGAAGCTCTGGAAGCTGAAGAAGCCGAGTACCTTTAATTCACAGGTTCGATAAGAAAGGGGAATTTTGAATGGCTGTAAATACCAATAGTCAGCAGATTCAGTTTGACGCGATCAAGATCGGTCTTGCTTCTCCGGAGAGGATTCATGAGTGGTCTCACGGCGAAGTCAAGAAGCCTGAAACCATCAACTACAGAACCCTGAAGCCCGAGAGAGACGGACTGTTCTGTGAGCGTATTTTCGGACCTACCAAGGACTGGGAGTGCTACTGCGGAAAGTACAAGCGCATCCGTTATAAGGGTGTTATCTGTGACCGCTGTGGTGTTGAAGTTACCAAGTCCAAGGTGCGCCGTGAGCGTATGGGCCACATCGAACTGGCTTGCCCTGTATCTCATATCTGGTACTTCAAGGGCATTCCCAGCCGTATGGGTCTGATCCTGGACATTGCTCCCAGACAGCTGGAAAAGATCCTGTACTTTGCATCTTACGTTGTACTGGATGCCGGCGAGACCGGACTTGTCTACAAGCAGGTTCTTTCCGAGCCTGAATATATCGATGCTGTCAACACCTACGGTGAGGATGCATTCCGTGCCGGTATGGGTGCTGAGGCAGTCAAGGAACTGCTCCAGGCTATCGAGCTGGAGAAGCTCGATGTAGAACTTAAGCGCGAGCTGGAGAAGAGCAGCGGACAGAAGAGACTTCGTGTCATCAAGAGACTGGAAGTCGTTGAGTCCTTCCTGCAGTCCGGCAACAATCCCGAGTGGATGATCATGGACGTTGTTCCTGTCCTTCCTCCCGAGATCCGTGCTATGGTTCCTCTGGATGGTGGCCGTTTTGCTACCTCCGACATGAACGATCTGTATCGTCGTGTTATCAATAGAAATAACCGTCTGCGCCGTCTCCTGAGCCTTGGTGCTCCTGAGATCATCGTGCGCAACGAGAAGCGTATGGTGCAGGAAGCTGTCGATGCTCTGATCGCCAACGGCCGTCGCGGACGTCCTGTTACCGGCCCCGGCAACCGTGCGCTGAAGTCTCTTTCCGACATGCTTCGCGGTAAGCAGGGACGTTTCCGTCAGAATCTGCTCGGTAAGCGTGTTGACTACTCCGGTCGTTCCGTTATCGTCGTCGGACCCGAGCTGAAGTTCTATCAGTGTGGTCTGCCTAAGGAAATGGCCATCGAGCTCTTCAAGCCCTTCGTAATGAAGAAGCTGGTCGAGAGAGACATCGCTCATAACATCAAGTCTGCAAAGCGTATGGTCGAGCGTCTGCAGAACGAGGTCTGGGATATCCTTGAAGAGGTTATCCGTGAGCATCCCGTTATGCTGAACCGTGCACCTACTCTGCATCGTCTGGGTATCCAGGCATTCGAGCCCATCCTGGTCGAAGGTCGTGCTATCAAACTGCATCCGCTGGTCTGTGCACCCTTCAACGCCGACTTCGACGGAGACCAGATGGCTGTACACGTACCGCTTTCCATCGAAGCACAGACAGAGTGCCGCTTCATGCTGCTCTCTACCAACAACCTGCTGAAGCCTTCTGACGGCGGCGTTGTCACCACACCTTCTCAGGATATGATCATGGGTATGTACTTCCTGACCATGCTCCGTGAAGAAGATAAGGGTGCAGGACGCAGATTTATCAGTCCCGAAGAAGCTATCAACGCAGAGTATAACCATGAACTGACCCTGCATGCTCCCATCTACGTACAGCGTACCGTAGAGGTTAACGGAGAAAAGGTCACCGGTATGGTCAAGACCACTGTCGGACGTATCATCCTGAATGAGAAGATCCCTCAGGACCTTGGTCTGATCACCCGTGATCCTGCTCGTCCCGAAACCTATCTCCCCTACGAGATCGATACGCTGGTAGGTAAGAAGCAGATCAAGCCCATCCTGCAGAACTGTATCGACAAGCATGGTATTACCTATACCATCGATGTTCTTGATAATATCAAGTCTCTGGGCTTCAAGTACTCCACCATTTCCGGTATCTCCATTTCCATCGCCGATGTAATCATCCCCGATCAGAAGTGGGATATGGTACATGAAGCTGAGACCACTGTCACCAACATCCAGCGCCGTTATATGCGTGGTGAGATGACCCGTGAAGAAGAGCATAGAAACATCATCGATACCTGGACCAAGACCATTGACTCCGTTACCGATCTGCTGCTTCCCAACATGGGACATGACAACAGCATCTACATCATGATCGACTCCGGTGCTCGAGGATCTAAGGACCAGCTGAAGCAGCTGGCCGGTATGCGTGGTCTGATGGCATCTCCTAACGGTGATATCATCGAGCTGCCCATCAAGTCCTGTCTGGCTGAAGGTCTGGATGTTCAGGAGTACTTCCTTTCCGCACATGGTACCAGAAAGGGTCTGACCGATACCGCACTGCGAACCGCAGACTCCGGTTACCTGACCCGTCGTCTGGTCGATGTATCTCAGAACATGATCGTCCGCCAGGAAGACTGCTGTGAGGATGGAAGAGAAGTACGCGGTATGTGGGTCAAGGCCTTCAAGACCTATACCACTACCAAGAACGGTGACTCCATCACCGTAAAGGAAACCGTCTTGGAGCCCCTGGAGGAGCGTATCCGCGGACGTTATTCCATCAACGATATCGTAGATCCCGCTACCGGTGAGATCATTGTCCCCGCTGACACCATGATCACTCCTCTCCAGGCTAAGAAGGTCGAGAAGGCTGGTATCGAGAGCGTATATATCCGTACCGTACTGACCTGTCAGGCTCGTACCGGCGCTTGTGTCAAGTGCTACGGTGCTGACATGTCCAACGGCAACCCCGTTCGTATCGGTGAGGCTGTCGGTATCATCGCTGCACAGTCCATCGGTGAGCCCGGTACTCAGCTGACCATGCGTACCTTCCATGCCGGCGGTATCGCAAACGCAGCCGATATTACTCAGGGTCTTCCCCGTGTACAGGAGCTGTTCGAGGCTCGTAAGGCCAAGGGTG
>JAZUIK010000010.1:0-3268 GCA_045642205.1 Bianqueaceae bacterium | reverse complement strand
CACCTTCTGCTGCTTCCATGGGGATGGTAAGGGAAGCCTCGTTTCCCTCTGCCTGGATCCTGATATTGTCTGCCCAGGGTGCACTGACTTCTTTATAGATGCGGTAAGAGATCTCTACCACATCATCGTCCGGAGAAGCTGCGGTGGCGTGGAGTGTCAGCGTTTCTCCCGCTGCAGTTGTAAAGTCGGTACCCTCTTCCACTCTCAAACTGGGAGCATGCTCCCCCTTTTCATAGGAATCCTTGACGGCCCAGTCGACTCGGGAAGCAAAATCTCTCTGGATATCTGCTACATAATTCCACATGGGCTCTGTCTCATGAGCCTCTCCGTTCACATCGATATAAGTATCTTTGGTCACATCCCAGTAGTTCAGAGGTTCCCCTTTGCTGTTTGTTTCCTCTTTCAACTGGGAGTATCTGCCGGCGATACCGCCATAGGAAAAGTCTTCCAGATTGCGGAATCCAAAATCCAGCAAGGCAAAGAAGGTGGGGCTGTCTCCCTCGGAGAGGAAATCATAGGGCTCTGCGTTCGAGAATCCAAACCTGGCGCCAAACCACTCCTCGCGGATATTGGGGTTGGCTCCGAACTGAGAGACCTGTTCCTCACCGGGGTAGTATACACCGTCCAGCCAGGTACGATATCCCTTTGTCAGGGCACTTCCCTTGTCCAGGATCTCTTTTTTCATGAAGTCTGCTCTTAAGGTTTCCTTGCTCTCACCCTCGGGCATACCGAACCAGGCATAGGCATAACTTCCCATCTGGAGAGTCTTGACGAACTGGATCTTAGGCCACTTCTCCGCAATATAGGTGCGGTAGGTCTCATCCTGTTCTCCGCAGGCGGTCATGATGATCTTCTTGGAGATCTCCTCATGCATCTTCTCCCATTCGGGGCTGTCTTTATATTCCTTTTCGACATCCATCAGGGCTCTTGTGATGGTATTGCATCCACCCCAGACCTGGAGATATAAGGGTCTCTCATCCTCTTCCAAAATGGCTTTACGGATCAGTTCGGAACCCTCCGTAGGGCCTTCGATCTCACCCTTGTAACCGATGTTGCCGATCTTGATCAGACTGCGGACTTCCTCAGGCGTCGGATATCCTTTGGCATGCTTACACAGGTTAGGATAATCTTTTGCATAGTCATCCACCACCCGCTGCATCCACTCGGTACCGGTCCAGCGAAAAGGCTTTGTATAGTCATCGGTCTCGATGGGATATTCCATCTCATTGGCGTTGTCTATTCTCTTTGCCCTGGTTTCGGGAACACCCTTCCAGTGGAACATAGAGGAAGTCTGTACGATACCCAGAAGATCGACTTCGTTGGCATAGAAGAGAAAATGTCTCAGAGAGTTCTGATCATCGACTTCCGCGTCCTGAGTGATGATGGTCCTGATCTTCATAAGAGCACCTCTTTTATTAGAATCTGTGTCCTGCTCCGCCGCCTCTGTGTCCGCTGGAGGACGAAGATCTGGAGGAGGAATGAGAGGAGGACGAATGGGAAGAACTGCTATGGCTGGAGGAACTGCTCCAGCTGGAGGAAGAAGAACTTCTTCCGCTGTAGGAAGAAGAGCTGTAGGAGTTGCCCCAACTTGTGGAACCATAAACCGCTCTCTTTGGCAGAGCAAAAGTGACTTCCTTGACAAAGGTTTCTTTCACGTTTTTCAAGATCTTTTTACTCTCATAGATCTCCTCAGGTACGAGGACTGCGGGACGGATGAAGGAGGTCTTTCTGGCATAGAGATAATTGAGGAACAAAGCAATCATGATGGCGAGGAGCGCATTGCCGATGTATTTCATCTTGTTGGCGATCTTTCCGCCGCTGATGACTGTCGTCGCCTGCTCAAAAGCCGCTTCACAGCATCCGGCATAATCGCCATCCACCGCATAGGTATAGACATTGTCGGTGATCGCCATGGCTGCCTGCAGGGACAGATCCTTATACAGATCACCCTCGGTATACCAGAAGATCTCTCGATCGTCCATATCGATCAGGAAGATCGCACCGGGCTTGAGTCCGTAGGCCTTATCGTAATAATCGATGGCCAGTTCCTTGACTCCCACGAAGGGGTTCTCATTGGTGGTAGCGACCACTGCATTTCCGTATTCCAGAAACTCCATCATGGAAGCCATGATAGAACTCTCCTCATCGGAGGTAAAGAGTTCTGCTTCATCCATGATGGTCAGGCCATAGCCAGTTTCCGGATCCACATAGTCGGGAGTAACGGATTCCCGGTGGATAGAAGCCTTAACGGAGAAGGTAAAGAGGGTGGTCAGAAGAACGGCTGAAAGAAGTCCGATCTGCCATGCCATCATCCGATTGGTCCTGGCATTGCCTGCGGATCTGCCTGCTTGAGCGGAGGGCTGGGCAGCCATTCCCGAAGGTACAGGACCGTTCCCCATAAATATAGGAGTACCGTTTGTTTTCGCGCTGTCATCACCGCCTGTATGATCAAACTGGGGCAGTCGTCTGGTCGCCATACGGTTATAGCTGAATACAACACCGATGATACTGAGAAGGGTCATGGCCATACACAGAAAAGCGGCAATGTAATACAGATAATCCGCTACCGGGATCGTGATCTGAATGACCAGGGCAACCCACAAAGAGATGTAGGCAGGCAGGTGTAAAGGCAGCTGCTTGATGCGAAGGGCCGCTAAGACATCGCGACACTGGACGATCTGTTTTCTTTCCTTATACGCATTGATCGTGGCCCAGATGGTCATGATCGCGGGCAGGAAGAAGAGGATGCTGCCGGGGTAACGCTCCATGTGCCCGGTCAGTTCCGCAATGAATAATCCCAGGATAAAGGCATAGGGGATCAGCATGGAGTATTTGAAGGTCCGATGGACTCTGGTCGGTTTTTGTCCGAAGCGCTTATTAGGCGGAGCGATCTCGTATTCCTTACGGGTGATCTCTGTCAGGTCGGTAGCAATAAAACGGATCGCCCACATGGCTCCGACGGCTGCGATCATGGCCACATCCTCGGGGCGCATGACCCAGAACAGGTTCAGAAGGAGATAGAGGATTACAGCGGCTCCCAGGGTGCACAACAAAAATTTGGTCATGTCGATGGGGAACTCCGCAGCAAACTGACCTGTCTGACCATTCATGACAGAATAGCTGACACGGTCTCCTTTTCGGTAGGAAAGGAACCAGACAGGAAGCATGGAAAGTTCCAGTTTTTCTTCCGTGGGCTTTTCGATCTGAAATCTGCCTTTTGTGATGCCATAGTGCATGGCTTCTATCTTCTTATGCAGGAATCGGTTGG
>JAZUIK010000009.1:0-57743 GCA_045642205.1 Bianqueaceae bacterium | reverse complement strand
GCCGGAACTGGTGATGGTCTGCCTGTCAGTTCGCTTGTGATGATATCTGTAGCGATCGGTACCATGCGTACATTACATACCTTTGATACCAGCGGAACTGTTCTGGAAGCTCTTGGGTTAGCCTCAAGAACATATACTGTTCCGTTCTCGATTGCGTACTGCATGTTCATAAGACCCTGAACGTGCATCTCTTCTGCGATCTTTCGGGTATATTCCTTAATGGTCTCAACGTTTTCTGCGGAGATATGTACGGAAGGCAGGATACAAGCAGAGTCACCGGAGTGAACACCTGCAAGCTCGATATGCTCCATTACAGCAGGTACGAAGGCATGGGTACCATCACAGATCGCATCAGACTCACACTCAAGTGCATGATTCAGGAAACGGTCGATCAGGATAGGACGATCGGGAGTAACACCAACAGCAGCCTTCATGTAGTCAGCCATTGCATTGTCATCATAAACGACTTCCATACCACGTCCGCCAAGAACGTAGGAAGGACGAACCATGACAGGATATCCGATGTTATTTGCGATCTCTACAGCTTCCTCAACAGTGGTAGCCATTCCGGACTCAGGCATGGGAATTCCCAGCTTGTCCATCATAGCACGGAACTGATCACGGTCCTCTGCCAGGTCGATAACCGCAGGAGAGGTTCCGAGGATCTTGACACCGTTCTTCTCCAGATCAGCAGCCAGATTCAGAGGAGTCTGTCCACCAAACTGTGCAATAACACCCAGGGGCTTTTCCTTCTCATAGATGGAAAGAACATCCTCAAGGGTCAGAGGCTCGAAATACAGCTTATCAGAAGTATCGTAGTCGGTGGAAACAGTCTCAGGGTTACAGTTGACGATAATGGTCTCAAAGCCCATCTTCTTCAGTGCCATAGCAGCATGGACACAGCAATAGTCAAACTCGATACCCTGACCGATACGGTTGGGACCGCCGCCCAGGATCATGATCTTCTTCTTATCAGAAGCTTCGGACTTATCCTCAGCATTGTAGGTGGAATAGTAATAAGCGCTGTCCTTGGTACCGGAAACATGAACACCTTCCCAAGCTTCGGTCACACCGATCTCGATACGCTTTGCACGGATCGCATCCTCGCTGACCTCAAGGATCTGGCTAAGATACTTATCAGAGAAACCATCCTTCTTTGCCTGAGTCAGGGCTTCTGCGCTGGGCACCTCACCCTTCTTCTGCATCAGTGCTTCTTCTTCCTCAACCAGTTCTCTCATCTGATCGATGAAATAATGCTTTACCTTGGTCAGGTTGAAGATCTCCTCAGAGGTAGCACCCTTACGCAGTGCTTCATACATGAGGAAGTAACGCTCGGAATTGGGAGTGATCAGCTTGTCCAGCAGCTCTTCCTTGGTCATGGAATCAAAGTTCTTCGCATGTCCAAGACCATAACGACCGGTCTCCAGAGAACGGATAGCCTTCTGGAATGCTTCCTTGAAGTTCTTACCGATACTCATGACTTCACCGACGGCTCTCATCTGAGTTCCCAGCTTATCCTGAACACCCTTGACCTTCTCAAATGCCCAGCGTGCAAACTTGATAACAACATAATCTCCGTCGGGAACATACTTGTCCAGAGAACCATATTTACCGCACTCGATATCCTTCAGAGTAAGACCGGTAGCCAGCATAGCAGAAACCAGTGCAATGGGGAAACCGGTAGCCTTGGAAGCCAGTGCAGAAGAACGAGAGGTTCTGGGGTTGATCTCGATAACAATGATACGTCCGGTCTTGGGATCATGAGCAAACTGTACGTTGGTACCACCGATGACCTGGACCTTATCAACGATCGCATATGCCTGTCTCTGCAGTTCCTTCTGAGTCTCTTCGTCAATGGTCAGCATAGGAGCGCTGCAGAAAGAGTCTCCGGTATGAACACCCAGAGGATCGATATTCTCGATGAAGCAGACAGTGATCATGTTGCCTTCGCAATCACGGACAACTTCCAGCTCCAGTTCTTCCCAACCAAGAATGGATTCCTCAACCAGGACCTGACCGACAAGAGAAGCCTGCAGACCACGTGCACAAACGGTCTTCAGCTCTTCCTTGTTATATACAAGACCGCCGCCGGCACCACCCATGGTGTATGCAGGACGAAGAACGACGGGGTAACCCAACTTATCAGCGATCGCCAGTGCTTCCTCAACAGAATAGGAAACCTCACTGCGAGCCATCTCGATACCCAGCTCATCCATGGTCTTCTTAAACTCGATACGGTCCTCACCACGCTCGATGGCATCGACCTGAACACCGATAACCTTGACATTATATTTATCCAGGACACCAGCCTTGTACAGTTCAGAGCAAAGATTCAGTCCGGACTGTCCTCCCAGGTTAGGAAGCAGCGCATCGGGACGCTCCTTGGCAATGATCTGCTCCAGACGATTGACGTTCAGAGGCTCGATATAGGTAACATCGGCAGTCTCAGGGTCTGTCATGATGGTAGCAGGGTTGGAATTGACCAGAACGATCTCATAACCCAGCTTTTTCAGTGCTTTACAAGCCTGAGTACCGGAATAATCGAATTCACAGGCCTGTCCGATAATGATAGGACCGGAACCGATGATCAGTACCTTATTGATGTCTGTTCTCTTAGGCATAGGTAATTTCCTTTCTTCATAGAGACTTGATAGATTATAGGATCACAGATTAACTGTGGATCTGAGCATTTGGATTGACTGCTAAAAAAAGAAGAAGCACTCTGTCTTTCAAAAATGAAAGAAATGAAGAACAATGTCTTCAAACAGAAATACTTCTTCTTGGTTCGTTTGATAGAAACAACGCGCGAGGAGAAAAAATGAAATGCAGAAACAAATTGAAAAAGCGATTGACCTTTTCTTTTCCCGGATCATGTTTGCATAACAGGAACATCATTTGTTCGCACCTCACTTTCCACTGCGTCTTTGCAGCCAAATTTTGATTATTATACCTCAAAACTCAGTGAGTTGCAATCATACACGGACACTTCGTCCTTTTAAATTTTCACGAATCGTCGTACCCTCACAGGCGATCTCTCCGTTAATTAGCACAAAATCGATTCCATCAGGCGGAAGCATAGGTTCCTTGAAAGTGGCATTGTCCTTGATCTTATCAAAATCGAAGATCACAACATCACCATCAGCCCCTTCCACAAGGGTTCCCTTGCCTTTCAGATTCATTCTTTCAGCTGCCATGGTAGTCATCTTACGGATGACTTCCTGAAGATCAACTACTCCGCTTCTTACATAATGATCGATAAATCTGGGAAAGCTTCCTGCACTGCGTGGATGTCCCTGTCCATGGTCCAAAATACCGTCACTTCCAAGACATACCATAGGATGGCTCAGCGCCAGGTCCACATCTTCTTTTCTCATGACATAGCAGACCGTCAGGGCATTCGGATCATTTTCTCTCATATAACGGAAGGATTCTTCGTTCGCTCTCTGCCCTTTATATTTTCCTTCAGAAAACTCCAGAACGGAATAATCACAGTGATATCGCTCCATCCATCCGTCATCGTATGTCGTAGCACCGATCTCCGTGGAAAAAGCTTCATAGGGATAGCAATCCATCGCCAGATCCAGTCCCTTTGAACGGTAATCCATCATCTGTTCCATTACCTTTTCCATCTGACCGAATCCACCCATACTGCCGATATGGGAGATCTGTACAGGAAGATGATATCGAATACCAAGATCTGCCATTTCCCTGACAGCATCAAAGATACCTTCGGCGTCATCTCTGACATGAGAAGCAATGATCTTACCACTTTCTTCACAGGCAGATGCAGCTGCCATCAGTTCTTCCTCGTCTGCACCGGGAGCGTAACGAACACCGTAGGATAATCCTGCACAGCCGCCATCCAGAGCCTTCTTTACCTGCTCTTTGATGCTTTCTCTCTGCTCAGATGTAGCTTTTTCATACTTATTGACAGCTCCGGCCTTTTCACGGCAGCTGATCTCTCCTACCAGCATGGCTACATTACAGGGAGCACCATCTCGATCCACAATATCCATATATTTAACGGGATCGATATTGGTGCTGCCACAGTTACCGCCAACACAGGTGGTAACACCCATTCGGAGCATGTTTTCAAAGATACAATATTCGATCTTGCCATCTGCTCCTACAGGATCTTCGTGCATATGGATATCGATAAAGCCGGGAGCTACGATCTTTCCCTGTGCATCGATCACCAGATCACAAGTTGCCTTCTGATCCTTAAGATCATCCGACACCATCAGGACTTTACCATTATCGATAAGGATGTCGAACTGACCGTTTCTCTTAGCTGCAGGATCGATCAAATGTCCGTTCAGAATCAATGTTTTCATAACTGCTCCAATTCTCTGTATACATCCATGATCTGCTTTTTCGTTGCCAGATCTTCATGACAAGCACTGGCACTTCCACAAGCACAGGCATAGCGAAAAGCTTCTTTAGCATCCTTGGTCGTCTCATATCCGTAGATAAAGCCGGCAACCATGGAATCACCTGCTCCCACAGCATTGACAGGAGCACCTCCAACCGCAGGTAAGGTCATAGTCTCTCCACTTTCAGAAAGCAGGACAGCACCTTTGGAGGATAAAGATACAACTACATTTCCAGCCCCCATCTCCTGCAATTTCTTAGCATAGGGAAATACCTGCTCTGGCTGAGTGATCTTTTCGTCAAATAGACCACTTAGTTCATGATGATTCGGCTTGATCAGGAACGGATGATACTTCAATGTATTCTTCAAAAGGTCTCCGGAAGCATCGACGATCACACGAGTACCTTTATCACATACTCTCTTCATCAGATCCTCATAGATCGTCTTAGGAAGCCCGGATGGGATACTTCCGGCAAGGACCAGATAATCCTCAGAGGTAAGTCCATCGATCATTGTATTCAGAGTCTCTAACGCCTCACTATCGATCTTAGGTCCCATTCCGTTGATCTCGGTACCGTCATGATCCAGCAGTTTGACATTGATACGGGATATCCCTTCCTGTACAAGGATCATCTTAGAGATGATATTTTCCTTCGTCAGTTCTTTTTCGATCTGTTCTCCCGTAAATCCTGCGGTAAAACCAAGGGCTGTACTCTCCATTCCCAGATGTGAAAGAACGATGGAAACATTAATGCCTTTTCCTCCGGGAAGCATTCTCTCTGAGGTGGTTCGATTGGTCTTTCCGATCTCAAAACTATCCATCGTTACGAAGTAATCAATGGATGGATTTAATGTCAGTGTATAGATCATTTCTTTTCCAAAAGCCTTTCTATCTTCTGCATCCAGGTCAGTCCCCGGATCAGTTTTTCTGTACTCATAAACTCTTTCAGACTCTCCTGTCCTTCCGGAGTAACCGGCCTGATCCAGCGTCCGCTGTACATATGGATCTGCATCAGGATATAGCGGATGACCTCATCGATATAACAGCAGCTAAAAGTCACAAGGAACGGCCAATGCAAGACAGAACCGGAGATAACGACCATGGGAACTACCATGATCCACATAAATACGATCTCCAAGGTGGTACCGGTAACGGCATCTCCTGCAGATCGGTACGTATCATTCTGTGTCCAGTTGCCCATACGGATTACAGCAGCAATACCATAGATAAACATCATGCTACGGCAGATATCAAAGGATTCGCCGGACAGGCTCATAGCATGCAGTAAAGGTGTTCCCAGGATCCAGACAAGGATGATAACGCAGGCTACCACACCCTGACACAGGTAAACGATACGTTTTGCTCTTTCGAAAGCTCTCTTGTGTTCTCCTGCACCGACGCTGGTTCCCACAAGGACAGATGCCGCACTGGAAAAACCTGCAAAGAATCCAATGACCAGTCCTTCGATCGTCCTGAACACAGCCACCGCTGCAATCGCGGACTCACTCTGGTGGCCGAGCACGATATTGATGACCATGAATCCAAGTCCCACCAGTAGCTCATTGCAGATAATGGGAAAGCACTTTTTCAGATACAGTTTTAGGAAAGCACCGTTCCAGTTGAAATGGTCCTTAAATCTAAACAGATATGGATACTTTTTCACCCTTGCTGCTACAAGTAAGACAGCCAGATTGACTATAGCTGCAATGACCGTCGCAATGGCTGCACCCTGGATACCAAGGCCTTTATGCCCGAAATGATCAAAGATCAGCAGATAATTGAGAAGGACATTGGTAAGCACCGAAGCGATCGAAGCTGCCAGAGGGATCTTTACCTGCTCTGTGGCTCTTAAAAGCGCACTGGCACCCATGGAGGCTACCTGGAACAGATAAGCAAGACCGACCAGACGGAGATATCCGACACCTACCTGACGGATCGATTCCTTATCCGTATAGATACTCATAACGGTATGTGGAAATACCATAGCCAGGATAGAGAATGTCAAGGCTACTATCATCATGCAGCTGATAGTAATTCCATAGGAACGGCTGACACCCTTATGGTCCTCCGCACCATAATACTGGGAGAAAAAGAGAACACCGCCTCCTACAAAACCCCAATAACAGGAAAACATCAGGGAAGAAAACTGTCCTGCTAATCCGACTGCTGCTACATTTGTCTCGCCTAAGGAAGCGATCATCATGGTATCCACCATGGAACCGGTGGATGTCAAAAGGTTCTGCAGTGCAACAGGGATCGCCAACGCAGCAACGGCTTTCAGAAAGGCTCCCCACTTAAAATCTGTTCTTTTCATATACATACCAAATAGAGCTTAACGATCCATTTCCTCTTAAGAGGAACACTCTGACGATTATACTCGCCTTTTTCAGAAATGAAAAGAGGTCCTGCCTTCTTTCGAAGGCAGGACCCTTTATCATAACTTTTCAGTTATTGTATGTTACTTTAACCTCATCCGGCAATTAGTTGCGGGGATTCTTGATTGCAGCCTGAGCAGCAGCAAGACGAGCAACAGGTACACGGAAGGGGCTGCAGGAAACGTAGTTCAGACCAATGTTATGGCAGAACTCAACGGAGGTGGGATCACCACCGTGCTCACCGCAGATACCGATGTGCAGGTTGGGGTTAACAGGCTTTCCAAGAGCGATAGACATCTCCATCAGCTTACCAACACCAGTCTGGTCAAGCTTTGCGAAGGGATCGTTCTCGAAGATCTTGGTGTCATAGTAAGCATTCAGGAACTTACCAGCGTCATCACGAGAGAAGCCGAAGGTCATCTGAGTCAGGTCGTTGGTACCGAAGCAGAAGAAATCAGCTTCAGAAGCGATCTGGTCAGCGGTCAGAGCTGCTCTGGGGATCTCGATCATGGTACCTACTTCGTACTTCAGCTCTACGCCTGCAGCAGCGATCTCAGCGTCAGCGGTCTCAACAACGACCTTCTTGACATACTTGAGCTCCTTGATATCGCCAACAAGGGGAATCATGATCTCAGGTACGACATTCCAATCGGGATGAGCAGCGTTAACCTTGATAGCAGCGCGGATAACAGCGGTAGTCTGCATCTTTGCGATCTCGGGGTAGGTAACAGCCAGACGGCATCCACGATGACCCATCATGGGGTTGAACTCATGAAGAGCGTCACAGATAGCCTTGATCTGCTCAACGGTCTTGCCCTGTGCATCAGCCAGCTTCTTGATGTCAGCTTCCTCAGTGGGAACGAACTCATGAAGCGGGGGATCCAGGAAACGAATGGTAACAGGATGTCCTTCCAGAGCCTCGAAGAGTCCTTCGAAGTCGCTCTGCTGATAAGGCATAACCTTCTCAAGAGCAGCTTCACGCTCTTCTGCAGTCTCGGAGCAGATCATCTCACGGAATGCATCGATACGTCCCTCACCGAAGAACATATGCTCGGTACGGCAAAGACCAATACCCTCAGCACCCAGCTCAACAGCCTTAGCTGCATCAGCGGGAGTATCAGCATTGGTACGAACGCCCATCTGACGATACTCATCAGCCCAAGCCATGATACGGCCGAACTCACCTGCGATGGTAGCGTCTACAGTAGCGATAGCGCCGTCGTAGATGTTACCGGTGGTTCCGTCGATGGAGATGACATCTCCCTCATGGAAGGTCTTACCAGCCAGAGTGAACTTCTTGTTAGCTTCATCCATAACGATGTCGCCACAACCGGATACACAGCACTCACCCATACCACGAGCAACAACAGCTGCGTGAGAGGTCATACCGCCACGAACGGTCAGGATACCCTGAGCGCCCTTCATGCCGGTGATATCCTCGGGAGAGGTCTCAAGACGAACAAGGACAACCTTCTCGCCACGAGCTGCCCATTCAACTGCATCATCAGCGGTGAAGACCATCTTACCGCAAGCTGCTCCGGGAGAAGCACCAAGGCCCTTGCCCATAGGAGTAGCTGCCTTCAGAGCCTTTGCATCGAACTGAGGATGAAGCAGGGTGTCAAGGTTACGAGGATCGATCATAGCAACTGCTTCTGCAGGAGTACGCATGCCTTCGTCAACGAGGTCGCAAGCGATCTTCAGAGCTGCCTGAGCGGTTCTCTTACCGTTACGGGTCTGCAGCATGTAAAGCTTACCGTGCTCAACGGTGAACTCCATATCCTGCATGTCGCGGTAGTGGTTCTCAAGAGTAGCGCAAACGTCCACGAACTGCTTGAATGCCTCGGGGAACTTCTGCTCCATCTCGGTGATGTGCATAGGAGTACGTACGCCGGCAACAACGTCCTCACCCTGTGCATTGGTAAGGAACTCACCGAACAGACCCTTAGCACCGGTAGCGGGGTCACGAGTAAATGCAACACCGGTACCACAATCATCGCCCATGTTACCAAATGCCATGGACTGTACGTTAACAGCGGTACCCCAGGAATAGGGAATATCGTTGTCACGACGATAAACGTTAGCACGGGGGTTGTCCCAGCTGCGGAATACAGCCTTAACAGCGCCCATCAGCTGCTCCTTAGGATCAGAGGGGAAATCCTCACCGATCTTGTTCTTGTACTCAGCCTTGAACTGGTTAGCCAGCTCCTTAAGGTCATCAGCGGTCAGCTCAACGTCAAGCTTAACTCCGCGATCTTCCTTCATCTTGTCGATCAGCTCTTCGAAGTACTTCTTACCGACTTCCATAACGACGTCGGAGTACATCTGAATGAATCTTCTGTAGCAGTCATAAGCCCAACGGGGATTTCCGGACTGAGCAGCAATAGCCTCGACTACATCTTCGTTAAGACCAAGGTTCAGAATGGTATCCATCATACCGGGCATGGAAGCACGCGCACCGGAACGAACGGAAACAAGAAGAGGATTGGTCTTGTCACCGAACTTCTTGCCGGTGATCTCTTCCATCTTAACGATGTACTCGTTGATCTGACCCATGATCTCATCGTTGATCTCACGGCCGTCTTCGTAGTACTGGGTGCAGGCTTCGGTAGTGATGGTGAATCCCTGAGGAACGGGAAGACCAATGTTGGTCATCTCGGCCAGGTTAGCACCTTTTCCGCCCAGCAGCTCACGCATGTCTGCGTTACCCTCGCTGAACAGGTATACCCATTTTCTCATGTGCAACCTCCTAAAAAAGTTAAAAAGATATATTATGATATGATCCACATAGGGATAGCATATTATAAACGGATTAGAAATCGAACTTATCGCTGAAGTAGTTCAAAAGTTCGCTGATAGCGACGCGCTCCTGCTCCATGCTGTCACGATGACGAATGGTTACGCAGCCGTCGGTCTCGGTATCGAAGTCATAGGTGATGCAGAAAGGAGTTCCGATCTCATCCTGACGACGATAACGCTTACCGATACTTCCGGTCTCATCGAACTCAACAGTGTACTGCTTCTGCAGCATCTGGTACAGTTCGGTAGCCTTATCGGAAAGCTTCTTGGAAAGAGGCAGGATTGCCATCTTTACAGGTGCCAGAGCGGGATGGAAATGAAGAACGGTACGAACATCGCCCTCTCCGACTTCCTCCTCATCGTATGCATCGCAAAGGAAAGCAAGAGTAACACGATCAGCACCCAGAGAAGGCTCAACAACATAGGGAAGATACTTCTCGTTAGCAACCTGATCGAAGTAGGTCATATCCTGACCGCTGTGCTCCTGATGACGACCAAGGTCATAATCGGTACGGTCTGCGATACCCCACAGCTCACCCCATCCGAAGGGGAAGGTGAACTCGATATCGGAGGTACCCTTACTGTAGAACGCACGCTCCTCGGGGCTATGCTCACGAAGACGCAGGTGATCCTCAGGAATACCCAGTCTCTTCAGCCAGTTGAAGCAGAAATTCTTCCAGTACTCATACCACTCAAGATCGGTTCCGGGCTTGCAGAAGAACTCAAGCTCCATCTGCTCGAACTCACGGGTACGGAAAGTGAAGTTTCCGGGAGTGATCTCGTTACGGAAGCTCTTACCGATCTGTCCGATTCCAAAAGGAACCTTACGACGAGTAGTTCTCTGTACGTTCTTAAAGTTGACGAAGATACCCTGAGCGGTCTCGGGACGCAGATAAACAGCGTTCTTTGCATCTTCGGTAACACCCATAAAGGTCTTGAACATCAGGTTGAACTGGCGGATACCGGTGAAATCGGTCTTACCGCAGACGGGGCAAACGATACCCTTCTCTGCGATGTAATCTTCCATCTGCTTATTCTCCCAACCGTCGATAGGAGTCTCGGGAGTCAGTCCGTTAACGAACATATAATCCTCGATCAGCTTATCGGCACGATGACGGGATTTACAAGCCTTACAATCCATCAAAGGATCGTCAAAGTTGGCAACATGGCCGGTTGCAACCCATGTTTCAGGGTTCATCAAGATAGCGCTGTCCATACCAACATTATAGGGATTCTTCGCAATGAACTCATCCCACCAGGCCTTCTTGACGTTGTTCTTCAGAGCAACGCCCAAGGGGCCGTAATCCCAGCTGTTAGCGAGACCACCATAGATCTCGGAACCGGGATATACAAAGCCTCTGGCTTTCGCCAGTGCAACGATCTTATCCAGTGATTCTAACATAATACCAGACCTTTCAGTCATATTTACCCTGAAGTTCTGTCAATAATTAAGGCATGACAAAAGACATCCATGGGCACACGAATAACGTTGGAATTATACCAAGCGTCGAAACCAATGTCAATACAAATAAGGAAATTGAAGATCGATTTCCAAAGAGGACAAAACACAATGCCATTATTTTGGTATGGAATCGATAAACTGAAGTCCCCTGTACCTTCTCTCCGTCTGTTCCTCCAGGTATCCGTTGACTGCGTCACTCAGTTCTTTTAAGACCTGAGGCTCCGCATCAAAGGCATACATTCGATTATCCGGAGCTTCCAGAATATATCTCAGTGCTCTTAATGCGCCTGAATGGAGTCTGATCCCGCCCTTACCGCAGTGTTCACATACGAGGGCACCCATCTGGAAATCAAATCGGACGGACTCGTCTTCCCGAAGCTCACTCAAGGCTCTTCCGCAGCTTCGACATCTCATAAGATCAGGATAATAGCCCCCTTCCGCCAAAGTCCTGAAGGCAAAAGCATTTGCTGCTAAGGCTTCCTTTCCTTGCTGCGCGTGACATTCGGACAAAAGACCTCTCAGGAACATCCTGACAAGACGGATATTCTCTTTACCTTCTAGTGAGAAGGTTTCCGCGATCTCTGCCATCAACGTGGCATATCCCAATCGATACAGATCTTCTCTTAAGGGATAAAAGCTCTCTACTAACTGAGCTTCCTTGATGTAATAAAAGGTCTTTCCTTTGGTGAGCACATAATCCCCCAGACAGAACAGTTCCGTCAGGGCTCTTACCTTACTCTTTGCACCAAGGGCACCTTTTGCCAGCACACTCAGTTTTCCCATCTCCTCCGTCAGAAGTACCAGGCGCTTATCTTTATCGCCCATGGCTTCTTCCCGGATGACGATCCCTCGTACCTTAATCTCTTTCATGAAACTTTTATCAGCTTAGATCCTTTCGATCGAATCCATAATTCTTGATCAGCATCTCGGAATCTCTCCAGCGTTCCTTGACCTTAACAAACAGCTGAAGATTGACCTTGCATCCCAGCATGGCCTCCATATCTTCACGGGCATAGGTACCGATCTTCTTGATCATACTGCCGCCCTTTCCGATGATGATAGGCTTATGACTAGCCTTCTCACAGATGATGGTGGCATTGATATCCACAATATCCTTATCACTGCGCTCTTCGAAAGTCTCAATGGTAACAGCAATACCATGAGGGATCTCTCTTTCCAGAAGCTTTAAGGTCTTTTCTCGGATCATCTCAGCACACAGTGCTCTCTCAGGCTGGTCCGTCAGCATATCCTCCGGGAAGAAGAAAGGTCCTTCCGGCATTTTGGAACGGATAACCTTCATCAGCTCATCCACATTCTGACCGGTCTTGGCAGAAACAGGAACGATCTCCTCAAAGTCATAAAGACCTTTAAAGGCAGCGATGGATTTGATGAGTTCATCCTTTCCGATGGTATCGACCTTGTTGATGACCAGGATAACGTGAGAATGGCTCTTCTTCAGCTTATTGATAACTTCCAGATCTCCGTTTCTGGGAACACCGGCCTCCACAAGGAACAAAACGTAATCCACGTCGTTGATCGTACGGCTGGCAGCCTCGTTCATGTAGTCACCAAGCTTATGCTCCGCACGATGGATTCCGGGAGTGTCGATAAAGACGATCTGAATGTCTTCCTGCGTATAGACACCCTGGATCCTGTTGCGGGTGGTCTGGGGCTTTTTGGAGGTAATCGCTACCTTCTCCCCAAGGATCTGATTCATCAAAGTAGATTTGCCGACATTAGGGCGTCCTGTCAATGAAACAAAACCGGATCTTGTCATATTTTCCTCCGTCATCGATTAAAACAGATTTTTCGTTACTGCAAACAGTTCCGCATTTTCCTTGATCTTGGTTTCGGAACCAAGGACGCAGATATACGGATCATTCATACCTTCAGTAAGGGCCTTAGCAGCCTCATGGATCTTCTCCGGGGTTACTTCCAGGACTTCCTGGGACAGTTTGGTCACAAGATCACAGGGCATGCCGGTCTCCAGGGCATCATTTGCCAGTTTACCCTTCATGGAAACGGTCATAACAGGATCAAGGCCATTCATGGTACCGATAATGTACTTGAGCATCTCACTGTCAGAGATCTCCAGATTAGCCAGGAAATTGCCGGCATTCTGATAGACTTTGACAGACTCAGCCAGGTTGGGATCGCGATAAGAACTCATGACCACACGGCCGTGACGATCGATGCTGCAGGAGCATCCGTAAGCACCGCCCATGACACGGATCTCATTCCACAGATACTCCAGTCGGGTAATCTGCTGAAGGACAGCCATCGCGCCATTAAAGGGCATGGAAGTCTTTCCTGCTTTGACAACATACTGAACCTTACCGGGAGTGATCCAGCCTTCATTCTTCATCTCAGGCTGAATACGGACAATAGTATCACTGGCTTTCTCAGATACTCCGACGGGAAGTGCCTTGGTGAATGCTTCGATCACCTCGATCATCTCCTTCTCGTTCTCGGGATCTACTGTCATCTTGGCACGAAGGTTACCTTCACGGATCAGGATCTCCAGAGTTTCCTGCATCTTAGTAATAACAGCGAAAGGATCCTTCTCGATCGTCTCTTTCAAAGCCTTAAGGAAATGATAATAGTCGATACCATTGATCTTTTCGTTATAAGCGTAATAGGGATCGAAATAACTGAAGGCTCTGGCAGTCGCCGTTCTGTTTCCTCCGGCACTCATATGATCCTCCATGCCGCTCATATTCTCTTCGATGATTTCCATCAAACGGTCAGCATCGGCCAGATCGGATTCCAGAAGGATCTCTTTCATCAGATCCACACTGGCCTTGGTCTCTTCCTTCAGGAACTTGACACCCATATTGAAATAAGGCTCAAAGGTATCATCCATATGCTGCAGGAGTGTAGTATTTACGGTCATACCACCCATATGGCATCCGATCTCATTGTCCAGATCCATATAACTTCTCTTTGCTGTATCCACATTGGAGATCACATCGGTCAGAAGCGCTGCATAGGGGATATATTCCTCAGGCAGATGATCCATACTGAAGGAGAAGGTAAGGTAAATGATATTATTCGTCGTATCCGTATAGACAGATGCCTTTCGTCCGGCGATCATAACCTCTTTGGCAGGATGGAAGGGCTTGACCACTTCAAGATCCTCTCTCTTCAGCATAGGCAGTTTTGCCAGATCTTCCGGTCTATCAGGAGTCTGCTGGCGCTCGATCATCGCTTTGGTGGACTCCACCAGAGCCTTGACTTCTTCTTCACTCAGGCTTTCCTTATAGGCTTTCAGCTCAGCTTTTACCTTGGCATCGACCTTTGCATTCAGACCAGCTTCCGGCTCCAATACGCCAATGACCGTATGGGGATTGTTCAGGATATGATCACGGATAAAGTTGGCAAAGCAACCCGTATCTTCTTTGATCTTGGCATAATTCTCTTCAAATGCCAGGAAATCCATGGGATTTCCGCCATAGAGCCAGCTGTCCATACACTGGATCCCATACAGCAATCCCTTCGGTGCAGAACCGTAATTGGCTTCTCTCATAGAGAACAGATTCTGTGCCAGAGAAGCTTCGACAAGCTTAGGATCAAATCCATTGACTGCGATATCATTCAGGACTTCCTTTACGATGGCAACAAACTCATCCTTCTGCTCAGCATCCGCATTCTTTGCGATAACAGAGAACTTGGGCTCTTTTACGGAAACATCCACACGGCAGGAAATATCCTGACCGATCCCGGCTTTAAGAAGGGCTCTCTTTAAGGGAGACGCTTCACTCTCGCACACAAGTTCACCCAGAACATCCAATACAAAATAGGTCTTAGGATCCGTAATATGATCAAGAAGCACATTGTAAGAAAGGAAAGTCTTATTACCAAGATCTTCCTCTTCGCCTACGGCATAGGTGCTCTTCACTTCCTTAGACTCAGTAAAGCGAGGCTGATCTCCAATGACTGCTACCTGACCCTCCTTGGGCTCAGGGAACTTCTGCAGATACTCTTCATCCACATAGGTCATATGCTTTGCAATATCACCGTTGCCATAGAAAAAGACAAAGCTGTTGCAGGGATGATAATTCTTCTCGTGGAATGCCTTGAACTGCTCATAGGTCAGATCCGGGATCGCATCCGGATGACCACCTGATTCAAATCCATAGATTGAATCAGGGTATACAGCACGATTGACCATGAATTCATTTACGGAATCGCCGGAGGAATAAGCGCCCTTCATCTCGTTATAGACGACACCCTTATATACGACCTCAGCATCTTCCCCTTCCAGTTCATAATGCCAACCTTCCTGACGGAAGATAAAAGG
Organism: Bianqueaceae bacterium; assembly: GCA_045642205.1. Classification (GTDB taxonomy): domain Bacteria; phylum Bacillota; class Clostridia; order Lachnospirales; family Bianqueaceae; genus RUG760. Next base: position 42,437 of record JAZUIK010000009.1, on the reverse strand, counting down.
ATCTTTTCGAAGATTCGGGAAAAAGACTGCATCCAGATAGACACTCATCAGATTCATGAAATCCTGCTCATTGCGGCTGGCAACGGGAAACATTGTCTTATCCGGGAAGGTCATCGCATTCAGGAATGTATTCAAAGATCCCTTCAGAAGGTCAACGAAAGGTTCCTTGACAGGATACTTATCGGATCCGTTAAGTACACAGTGCTCAAGGATATGCGGAATACCGCAATCATTCTCCGGAGGTGTTGCAAAAGAAATGCTGAACACCTGATTATCATCCTCCGGTGCATGGAGATAAAGCACTCTGGCTTTTGTCTTATTATGTTCATAGAGATAACCTGTGGCATGGATCTCAGGAATCTCTCGTACTTCGATCAAAGTATAATTCTTAACTTGCATAGATATGCTCCTTCATTGCAAAGTATTAGACTTCAGTATACGCCTATTCTGTTACAAAAACAAGAAACACCTGCGCATTGTCCTTATAAAGAAGACAACACACAGGTGTTTTTTAGATCTTTAAGCTCCCGGCAGGAATGGTTACTGTGTTGAAAGCAGGATAGCAAATTGTAATGAGGAGGTTTAAAGTTCTTATAATTTTGCCCAGGTCAAGGGTCCGCAGATACCATCTGCAACCAGACCGTTGGCATTTTGAAATGCAGTTAATGCATTGTATGTAGCACTTCCGAAGGCTCCATCCACCTCCAAAGAAGCACCATGTTGATTCAGGAGTTTCTGCAATGCAGTGACATCACTGCCGCTATCTCCAAAATACACTGTTTTACCCGAGTTGGCTGAGGTACTTTCCTGTGCATCAGATCCCTGAGTGGATCCTTGCTCAGTCGGTTGCTGCGTCGCTGTCTGATCCGTGGTATTAGAGCCCTGTACTTTACCAAGCTCTGCCCAGGTCATCTTGCCGACATAACCGTCTGCATCCAACTGGTGTTTGGTCTGAAAATCGACCACCGCCCGGTGCGTCAGAGATCCAAAATCTCCATCTGCATCCAGACCGTATCCGACCATGTTGAGGATCTGCTGCAAAGCCTTAACATCTTCGCCGTAGCTTCCTCTTGAAACGATCGATCTGTTTGTTACCGAAATTGTCGGCTGTGTACTCTGTGACGGTTCGGGATCCGTCTTTGGCGTTTCTGTTTGTGTGGAAGACCCTGACTGATCGCCTCCGCTGACCGAAAGGACCTCAACCTTAGTATCTCCCAGTTTTGACCAGGTCAATGGACCGACCCAGCCATCTGCATCCAGACCATTCTTGCTCTGGAAATTAATGACTGCACTATTGGTTCCATTACCGAAGTCACCATCGACAACCAGCCCATATCCGAGCGTGTTCAGGAGTTTTTGAAGCGCCGTAACATCGGCTCCCGAACTTCCCAGATGGACCATAGAACGATTTGCAGCCGATACACCGGCTACCTCAGCGGCTGTCTTATAGATCTTTGTTTCTACTCCGGCTCCACCGATCGTTGCTTCCGTCTGCAAACTACCCGTATTACCGGATGGCTTTTCTCCTGCTGCCACCTGTTTAAGGTCTGCAAGGGAAAGAACCTGATTGCCATCTACGATGGCTGAACCGGACTGGACTGCATTGACATAGGTATTGATGATCCATTTCCATGTATCTTCACCTACCGCACCATCCATATCCAGATCGTAACGATCCTGGAAATCAAGGACTGCTCTGAGAGTATTCTCATCAAAGGTTCCAGTAACTTCCACGAAATTATATCCTATGGTCTTGAAGTATCCCTGTATTTCTTTTACATCAGATCCGGATTGACCCATGGCAAGGAGTGGCCTTGCACCGGCAGCGGCACCGGAATAGATCGGTGCTTCCCAGTAGCTTCCTGTGTTGCCGCCGGATGTCATTCCATCCGTCATAACGCCAACACCACCGGCTGATGCAAACAAAGATACAATGATATCACCGTAGGATCGGTGTGCTTGTCTTGCTTCCTCCAGAGAATTATAGGTACCGGGGTCAAATCCGGGGACCGCCCATCGGCCGCTTAATTCTTCCCATGTCGATACACTGCCTCGAAGAAAGTCAAAAAATCTGGGGTCGAGCTTCGCTCTTCCCTCAGGGATCGGAAGATTGGTTGCATAACAGAACAGATGCTGGATATGAGCTTCTACTCCGTTTTCGACATTTTCATAATATGCATAGCCTGTTGCATCAGCATTTTTCAGACCGCAATAGTTATGCCAAGTCGGATCAACTTCGCCTCCATACTTCAGATAGCCTGTCTCAAGCATTGCCTGAAAGAAGGCTATATCTCCGCGTATTCCGTATACAGCTCCAATGTCGATATACGCATTCGCAGTTCTCAGTGCTGTCTCTGCACTGATGGAGCTGTTATTGCTCAGAAGCACGCTCTGCAGAGTTTCTGCAGAAAGGCAGCTGCTTCCGAGGATGTTGTTGTAGTAGAGGATCGGGGATTGGACCTCCGTATCACTTCCGGATCCATGTGAATAATAGGTCGAGAGCTTTGCTCTTACCGCTGACTTGAACTCATTCCAGTCAGACCAACCGTTATGGGACATGGTCATAGGACAACACTTACCATTGGCATCATGATGTCTCACCAGGTTATCGATCGGAAGATCGTAGGTGTACAGGAGATATGCCGATAGATCGATGGTATTTTGTACCATCTGTTGATAATTGCCGTCGGAATTGATACACATCTCGATTCCGATCGAGTTGTGATTGCTAACTGGTGTCGCATACGTCTTATACTTGACGCCGCTGTGCCAGCTGCCCTCACTGTCGTCGATGATCTGAACAACCTGCGCAGAATCTACGAAATAATGCGCACTGGAATCTCGATCGCCTGTAGCAAAATAATAATAATGCGCCATGGCGTCTGCACCAGCTCTGGTATTACCCGTATCGTGGATCACAATATATTCGACAGAATTTGAGTCGTATTTATTGTAATCGATCTCGTACTTCATAAACGATATTCCGTTTGCTAATCCATGATTATTCACGGAAACGGGCGAATAGGAAACGGATGCACTCAAGGTTGTCAATTGGGAAGGGTCAACTGAGTACAGTGACATACTTTCCATCTGCTGCATTTCTTCCGTGGTGATTTCTGTGTCTTCTGTGTTGTATGCTGTCTTGTTTGCTGTCTGGATGAATGCAGATCTTGAGTTTACTTCGTTATCTATCTTTATATATCGTTCATTACCGATGCTCTCCGATCCTTCTATCGACGCATTAACATTGACTGTATTTGCCAGAGCAATGACTGCTGCCGTAGTAGAGACCAGTAGTCTGGAGATTCCTTTCTTCAAATCATCTCACCTCCTTTCTCATACTAAAAAGGATAGTTATATTATATCATTCCATTCTAATATAGTCAATAAAAAAGACGAACATTCGTTTGAAATGTTCGTCCGAAAAGAGATATTCTGTTTGGTTATCCACATATTTCCCATTCATGTGGATAAGTACTCTAAAATGCTGTAAACAAGCGGAACTGCGCGTTTTTCATAGCCACCATTCTCGATCAAAACGGTGATCACCAGTTCGCTTTTTCCGTCCTTGGCGATGTACCCGGTAAACCAGCTGTGATCTGCTCCGTTTTCTACCTGAGCTGTTCCTGTCTTACCATATATTGTGTACCCTTCCATGTACAGATTACTACCTGTACCATAGCTGCATACACCTTCCATCAGATCGGCAAGATACTTTGCTTCGTCTTCCTGAAGGATCGTTCCGTAGAGCTTGGGAAGATTCTTTGTAACCAGTCTTCCACTGGGGGTTCTGGTCTCATCCACCAAGTAAGGAGCATACAGAACTCCCCCGTTGGCAATGGAACAGGTAAGCATATTCAGATAAAAGGGAGAGAACAGAACACGTCCCTGACCTATGGATGTCTGTGCGATCATGGAATCTGCCTCGTATTTTTCCAGACCGATCGTGGATTCACTCTGGGGAAGGATAAAACCAAAATCATCTCCGATATGGAGATATTCAGCTGTTTCCATTAAAGCATCTGCTCCCATCTCGACTCCCGCCTGAGCAAAAAAGCCGTTGCAGGAGAAAGCAAAAGCATCCGGAAGATCAAGCCATCCATGGGCTGATTCACCCGCACAATATAATCTCTGATCATCCACTTCTAAAAAGGACTCACAGACATACTCTCTATCCTGATATCCTTCCATGTGACGATACATGGCCAGCGCCGTCATGATCTTCATGGTCGATCCGGGTGCATATAATCCCTGCAGAGCTCGAGAATACAAGGGACCATCTTCTCTTTCCGCAATAGATTCCCAATCATCCACCACAGAACCGGGATCAAAGGAAGGGGAAGATGCCAATACTCTGACAGCTCCGGTCGACGGATCTGTAATAACAACCGCTCCACTGTAGCCATCCAGCTGCTCATAGACAAACTGTTGCAGATCTGCATCCAGGGTCAGCTTCACAGAATTTCCTTCTGTCTTTTCAGCTGTAACCCAGTAAGCTACCTGATCAGCAAGGCCCGCATCGGTATAGAGTTCCATCTCCAGTTTGGATTCCAGTCCGGAGTTACCTCTTCCTGTATAACCGACAACATGAGCCAGAGACTCTCCGTAAGGATAGATTCTTGTCTCATTTCCGTCATCCTCATTGACTTCGGTATAAGCAAGGACATTATCATTTCGATCGATGATCGCACCTCGGAGGATACGCTCTTCCACCACTTCGATGATCGGATTGTTTTCATTGGCAAGAATAACACTTCGATCCCAGGTGATCAGCTTGATACTCCATACGATCAAGGCAAAGGTCAGGACCACAAAGATCCACTTGATGACCTGAAAAGTCCTCTGGGAATTCTGACGAGAAGGTCGATTAGAACGGGTCGTCGAAGTTGAACGGTTGGAGCTGCTGGTTTTGCTTGTTCCTGCGGCTTGTCGTCTGGCCGCTGTACGGTCTTCCCGGTGCTGCCTGGTTGCCGCGCTGCTGGGCGTACGGCTGACTCTGGACGCTTCGCTCACGCGTCTGCTGCTGGAGCTTTTCCTGTTCGGTCTTTGCTCGCTCACGCTTTCTCGCCTCCTCTCTGTCGATTCTGTAGAGGTAGATCACTGCCTCGATAATACTGATAGTCACGAAATTGGAGAACAGAGAACTGCCTCCGTAACTGATAAAGGGCATGGTCACACCGGTCAAAGGGATCAACTTGATGACTCCTCCGACGATAATAAAGGTCTGACTCATAAATAAAACGCCAAAGGCGATCAGAAGATTTCTTCTGAAAGTGTTCCTCTCTCTTCTTCCCGTTTCCATAACAAAGAGGAACATCAGAAGGTAGATAAACAAGATGGCAATACAGACCACCATTCCCATCTCCTCTGCAATGACAGAGAAGATCATATCGCTGGTGTTTACAGGAATATATCCCGGTATGCCCTGATACATTCCCATACCGAACCAGCCACCGCCTACAATAGCAAAGAGTGACTGTGCAATCTGATATCCGGTTCCGTTGATGTCCTGCCAGGGATCCAGCCAGATATCAAAACGTACGGTGACATGGGATACATAGTGGTAGGCAAAATATGCCGCGATCGCAACCAGGATCGCACCGCCCCACAAGACGATCTCCCATCCGGTATAATCATAGGTCATCATCCATGCCAGGATACCGAAGATCAACAAGGCACCCAGATCATTCTGTATCAGAAGGACCAAAGCAAGAACGATGGTTACGATACCTGCTTCGATAATGGAAGACAGTTTGTTTTTATGGGTATAGAGTACGGCCAGGAAAAAGGCAAAGGTCAGCTTAACGAATTCCGAAGGCTGAAATGAAACCGGACCGATGGCCACCCAGTTCAAGGAGCCGTTGGCAGAAGAAGGAAATGCAAAGGGAAGAAGGATCATTCCCAAAGACAATACAAGAAAGACCGCTGAAGGGATCTTCCAGATCCATCGACCTCTGAAAAACAGAAGGACGATATTGCTGGCAAGAAAACCTATGGCGATCCACATGACCTGTCTGAGTGCCTCCTCCGGATCCAGACGGAACAGGACCACAAAGCTGACACTGAGCAGCATAAAGACACAGTTCCAAAGAAGCCTGTTGGTATGTCGATGCAGTGTACACAGAAGCACATACATGCCTACCATCTCTACTGCATATGCACCGACGACCCGGATCTTATTCATGTCAAACCCTGATCCGCCTTTGGTGGCCGTATCCCACATTTTCATAAAGATCAGGAAAAAGGACAAAAGATTAAAGATAATGATAATGACAACCTGATAAACGTAAAAATCCTTACAGGTAGATGCAGATGGTTTAGCCAGATACAGATAAAATCCCAGCGACGCAAAAGCGATCAGTATAACGGGATAGAGATATCTGGCGATCAGGGCAACAGCAGAAAACATAACTTACTCCACCCCCTTCTCAAAATGGCCATCCATCGAGACATTTCTTACTTCGACGGAATCTTCACCAGAAAGAACAGCCTTAAGGACGCTCAGCGCTTCCTCCATGGACTCATCCGCGAACTGAATGCGCAGATAGTCCACCGTCTCCTTTAATCGATCGGACTCTGCTGTAAAGATCGGTCGCTCAGAAAAGATCTCACTATAGCAAAGAGCGCAGTGACTGATCACTGTCATGGTCTCTCCCTGTCGATCCTTCAGAGAAAGGCTCTGTGTTCCCTTTCCTTTACAGCCGTATCTTTCTTTGTAGATACATTGTTCAGAGACCATGTAGGGAATCTTACCATATACAACCGCATAGGAACCCGAAAGTCCCTTAAGCTGCTCTATTTCTTCGATAGTAAGCTCCGTGCTCAAAGAAAAGCCTTCCGTCTCTTGGGAATATACCTCTCCTGACAGGCGATTCATAACGCCCATTTCGGGAGACAGGATCACTGCCATATTTTCATCATGCAGCATTTCGATCTGGCCATATCGGTTGGCTTCTCCAAAGGATACCCCGGCATTTTTCCACTTCTTAAGTTCCTCAAGACACCATGCCTTACGAGTCTCCCGGCCGGCTCTCGGGAAACGAACACCCATGGTGATCGATTCACCCAGAACCTTACAGCATTCCATTACAAGATTTTTCTTTTCTTCTTCAGAAAGATCCTTAAATCCCTCCATGGAAAAGATCACATGGGACAGTTCTCCAGCAGGGACAGTCCTGGCGATTTCCAAAACAGCCTGCAGCTGTTCCATTGTTTCAATGCTTACCTGATATCCCTTGAATCCTGTGCTTTTTCCAGAAGTAGTACCTCCACTCAGTTTCTCCAATCCAGCCAGTCGTTTACCGTGGGAATTCTTATCCACCACAGGCTGCGTCAGCTTCTCCACCAACTTATCAAGGGCGTCACGTCTTAACGAATTTAAGGCAGCTACGGGAATAAAAATATCGTTTTCCATATCGATATCAAGACCACGGAGTTCGAATATCTCTCCCGTCTTACTGAGCTGTTTTTCGATCTGCTCTTTGGTGACCGGTGCCTTCAGTGCTTCCTGCACCGGTGAACCTTTCAGTGTAACGGTAATGCCATTACTTTTTGCGCGCAATACAAGCGGTCTGTCCTTATAAGCAGACAGACTCATATCCACATAGATCTTTTCAGTTTGTAAAGCTCTTTCTCTTAAGGCAGCATGCAGCACAGGATCGACGATCCTTCTTACCTCCTGACCTTCCAGGATCTTTCCGCTCAGACGGAAAGAGGCATCCTTCTTATCTCTGGTCAGCATGGAATCCTGCAAACGGATCGGGATCGGTCCCTTCTGGGTCATGATCTCGATCTCATCTCCTCCATGGAGTTCTTTTTCAGAATGGATACGGATCGAATGATCTTTGGAACGGATGACCTTTCCGATCCTGAGTCCCTGATTCTTTACAGAACCACGCTCGATCATTCGATTTTTATCATAGAAATAGCCTGCAGTGAAATCTCCACGATTAAACACCTGCAGTACTTCATCATATCTTTTTGTGTAATCTCTATCTCTGGAACGATCCGTATGGTTTCTGCCATATTCAAGTGCATCCAGGATCTCTCTGTAGAATCCTGTCACCGCAGTAACATAAGGGATCCCCTTCATTCTGCCTTCGATCTTTAAAGAGCTGACGCCTGCTTTCACGAGTTCCTGCACAAAATCTGCTCCGCATCGATCCTTCAGGTTCATATACAGGCCCTTCTTGCCATCCGCCTCATAGGCTAAACGACAGGCCTGGGCACAGGTACCTCTGTTGCCGCTTCTTCCTCCATGGAAAGAACTTAAGAGGCATCGACCGGAATCACTGTAGCAAAGTGCTCCATGGATAAAGACTTCTGTTTCGATCTGTGCCTTCTCAGTGATGGAAACGATCTCCTCCATGGAAAGCTCTCTGGCAAGGACCACACGGCTGAAACCTAAGGACTGCAGGTAATTGACACCCTGCAGATCCTCCACCGCCATCTGTGTGCTGGCATGCAGTTCTACCCATGGATACTTGTCACGGACTCTTCCGGCTACCACACTAGCGACGCCCATATCCTGGATGATCAGAGCATCGATCCCTAAAGGCAGAAGTTCATCCAGATATGCCTCTAATTTGGGCCACTCATTTTCCTTGATCAGCGTATTCAGGGTAAAGTTCGTCTTTACTCCATGAAGACGGCACAGATCACAGGCCTCTTTGATCTCTTCCAGAGAAAAGTTGCCGGCACTCTTTCTGGCATTGAACATCTCTCCGCCAAAATACACGGCATCCGCGCCGCAGTTCACTGCTGCCTTTAAACAGCTGAGATCACCGGCGGGCGCCAACAATTCTGTTTTATTTTTTCTCATAATCCTCAAAGATGCAGCTGATCTTCATTTCCCTTTTTGCTGCTTTCTTTTCCGGGAAGCGGGAAATGGAAATATTCTCTGCAATAATTGGTGACAACACGGCCTCTGGGAGTTCTCTGTAAAAATCCCTTCTGCATCAGATAAGGCTCACAGACATCCTCGATAGTACCTGCATCTTCACCGATGGATGCGGAAATGGTATCGATACCGACAGGGCCGCCTCCATAGAGTTCCATCATGGAAAGGAGCAGTTTGCGATCCACTGTATCCAGTCCGTTGGGATCTACCTTTAATGCATTTAGTGCAGTCTCGGCAACTTCCAGATCGATGACACCGTCATAACGTACTTCTGCAAAGTCACGAACTCTTCTTAACAGTCGATTGGCAAGACGCGGCGTTCCTCTGGAGCGTCGTGCGATCTCCAATGCGCCTTCCTTCTCGATCTCTACATTCAGGACTCTGGCAGAATTGGTAACGATCTTCGCCAGTTCCTCGTCCTTGTAGAACTCCAGGTGATTGACCATACCGAAACGATCACGTAAAGGAGCAGACAAAAGACCTGCTCTGGTAGTAGCACCGATCAGAGTAAAGTGAGGGATATCCAGACGGATAGACTTCGCCTGGGGACCCTTACCGATTACGATATCCACCACAAAATCCTCCATGGCAGGATACAGTACTTCCTCTACCTGATGGTTCAGTCTATGGATCTCATCGATAAAGAGTACATCACCTTCACTCAGATTATTCAATATGGCTGCCATGTCACCGGGACGCTCAATAGCAGGACCGGTGGTGGTCTTGATATTGACTCCCATCTCACTGGCGATCAGCATCGCCATGGATGTCTTTCCCAGTCCGGGAGGGCCATAGAACAGAAGATGATCCAGAGATTCTCCACGTCTTTTTGCCGCTGCGATAAAGACCTTGAGATTTTCTTTCATCTCGCTCTGTCCGATATATTCGTCAAAATTTCTGGGGCGGAGACTCTTTTCCGTCTCCTTTTCTTCCTGACCGGCCTTCGTATCAACGATTCGACCGAAATTCGCCAGCCTTTCTTCCAGATCCATCATGTATATTTCCTCCGTAAGCTCCTGATTCCTGTGCTGAATCTGATTAATACAGCAGTTTGAGAGCCTGCTTCAAGATCATTTCCACGCTCATTCCATCCTGTGCGATACTGCGAACAGCTTTTTCCGCTTCGCTCTGAGAATATCCCAGAGAGACCAGTGCCATGACCGCCTCGCTGATAGGTGTATTTTCTTTGATGGCGACACTATTCATGGTGCTCTCTGTTTCAGGCAAAGAGAAGCCCTCTGCCTTGACCTTATCCTTCAGATCCAGGATGATCCTGGCAGCGGTCTTGGCACCGATACCATTGACCTGAGTCAGCGCCTTCTTATCATCCCTGGCGATCGCAAGGATCAGGTCATTGACACTGATCGATGAAAGGATCTGCAATCCGGACTTAGGTCCTACACCATTGACAGAGATCAACAGTTTGAACAGTTCCAGCGATTCCTTATCCAGGAAACCAAACAGGACCATGGCATCCTCTCTGACATTCATATAGGTGTTCAATTTGATAGGACTGCCAACACCCACACGGATCAGTGCTTCGTTAATGGGGGTAAAGACTCTAAAGCCTACACCGTTCACATCGATGACGACAGATTCTGTCTCGATGCTCTCCAATACTCCTTTGATATATGCGATCATGTCTGTTTCCTTTCTTCTGACGATCTTTTCCTTTTACTGCGCCAATGTACTTACGACAGATAAGGCACTTGCCGTTGCCCAGCAAAGATTGAATCCACCGCAATCTCCATCCAGATCCAGCACTTCACCGGTGAAGTAAAGGCCCGGATATCTCTTAGCTTCCAGACTATCTGTAATCTGATCTCCGCGGATACCTCCTACGGTAACCTGAGCTTCTTTAAATCCATCCAGACCGCGGATATTGACGGTAAAAGCTTTCAGTGTATGTACCAGTTCGGATAACTGTCGTTTATTCAGTCCACCGGCCATTTCGGTTCGATCGATACCGCTTTCATTCAGTACCGGAACCACCAGTTTCTTAGGCATCCATCCTTCCAGCGCATCTTCCATGGTCCAGTTAGAGAGTCTTTCCATTCTCTCCTGCAGATAGCGGAACAAAGGTCCCTCTTCCATCTCCGAAGCCAGATCCAAAGATACCTGAACAAACTGGCTCTTCTCCAGAGCATCTCCTGCCATCCTGGACAGATCCAAAATAGCGGGGCCGGAAAGACCATCCTCCGTAAAGAGGACTTCTTCCTCCACCTTCTTGACACATACCTTATCCACCAACAAGGAGGCAGGCACTTCGACCCTGACACCGGCTAATCGTTTAGCATACGGGTAATCGGCGATCAGACGGCAGATAGCAGGTCTTAAGGGAACGATACTCATTCCCAGATCCTTAGCCAGTTTAGCTCCTTCTCCATTGGAACCTAATGCAGGAGACGCCTTTCCTCCTGCACAGAGAATTACCTTCTCTGTCTTGATCTTTTTCTCGATATACTCTCTGACCTTTTTCGTACTAGGAGCATCTTTAGAGTTATTTCGGTTGTTGCGAGGGTTGATTCTGACTTCCTTCTCTACAGCGATCCTTGCCTTTAAGAGATATCCTCCCTGACAGGGTCTGATCTCCACGATCTCCGTATCCGTCATCAGTTCACAGCCTGAAGCTTCCAGCTGACGTCGGAGTGCATTTAAGACAGAGGATGCCTGCAGAGATCTTGGATACATCTTTCCTCTTTCCAGGGTCACCATATCGATACCGATAGAGGACCAATAGTCCTTTACTGCCTCCAGAGGGAAGCTCTGAAAGATCTTATCTGCAACGGGTAAGACACTTCCGTGAAATCTGTCTATAGAGAGTCCCTCATTCGCCAGATTGCATCGTCCATTACCCGTAGTCAGCAGTTTTTTGCCTACACGATCGTTCTTTTCGACCAGCAGGACTCTCTTTCCGCTCCTTGCGATCTCCGATGCTGCGATCAGACCGGAGGCTCCTCCACCGATCACTACGACATCCACCATAGTACTGCTCCTATCGTCTGCTCCCTGTTATTGTTTCATCCACGTCTTTTTTCTCTCTTCTGCAAGACGTTTCATTTCTACCGCATTTTCTCTGACTGCATCCGTAATCTGACTGCCACCAAGCATACGGGACAGTTCCTCCGGGATCTCCTGAGGATCCAGAGCATAGATCTTCGTTGCGGTATGACCATCCTTCGATGCCTTCTCGATCCTGAGATGATTATCTGCCATAGCTGCGATCTGAGGAAGGTGAGAAACACAGATGACCTGATGGAATGCGGCGATCTTACTCATCTTCTCTGCCACACTCTGTGCGGTACGTCCGCTGATACCGGTATCGATCTCATCAAAGATCATGGTACCGATCTCATCCTCTTCAGCAAGGACAGTCTTGATCGCCAGCATGACACGGGACATCTCACCACCGGAAGCGATCTTATTTAAGGGCATGATCTTTTCACCCACGTTGGTACGGATCATAAAGACGACCGTATCCGATCCGTTCGGTGAAAGATTCTTTTCTTCGATACTTACTTCAAAAATGGGATCCTCAAACTGCAGCGTAGAAAGGACCTCCGTAATCTGCTTTTCGATCCTCTTACCGGCAGCTTTACGTAAGGAACTCATCTTCTGACTGAGAGCTTCCATCTTCTTATGGTAAAGAGCATAGTCTCCATTCAGCTTTTCCAAAGTCGCTTCCAGATGTTTCAGATTCTGATACTCTCTGTCGCGCTCTTCATAGTATTTATAGACCTGCTCACGATCCTTACCGTATTTTTCCTTCAGATGATTGATGGCAGAGATACGATCTTCGATCTCATTTAAGCGTTCGGGATCGGCTTCCATGTCCTCTCCGTAGCTTCTCAGTTCCTGGGCAATATCCTCCAGGACGGAGATCTGTTCCGCCATGGACTCCACAAAAGGACCGAAGAAAGCTTCATCATAGCTCGATGCACTGCGCATCTTGGAGAGCGCGTCATCTAAGAGGCTGAGAGCTCCTTCACCGGATCTTCCGCCATCTGACATCAAAGAGGCTGCTTCCAGAGCGGAGCGCTGCAATCGTTCTGCATACATCAGATGCTTCTTCTCTTCTGAAAGCTGCTCTTCTTCCCCTTCCTGCCAGTTGGTTTCATCGATCTCATTTAATTCAAATTCCATCAGGGAGAGCATTCTTGCTCTGTCCCTTCCCTGTTCTTCGTAGAAAGCGATCTCCTTACGGATCGATTCAGACTCGTCCCACAGATTGCGAAGTTCTTTTAACAGATCAGGCATGTCCGGGATGAATCGATCTAACAGTTCGATATGCTTTCCTGCATCCAGCAAAGACTGATGTTCATGCTGTCCATGGATATCGATCAGCATGGCTGCGATCTTCTTGACCTGGACCGCTGTGACCATACAGTCATTGATCACACAGGCAGAGCGTCCGGAGGGTGTAAAACGTCTGGATACAAGGACTTCTCCGTTTTCACAGAAGATCCCGTCCTTCTCCAGTTCACTGGTTACCTCAGGCGCTACTTCACTGAACAGAAGATCCACGCTGGCCCCTCTGGAAGTATCACGGATGATATCCTTCCCTGCTCTGGAGCCAAGAGCAAGATGGATCGCCCCTAAAAGGATAGACTTACCTGCACCGGTCTCACCGGTCAGAACATTCAGTCCACGATCCAGATCGAATGCAGCTTCATCGATCAATGCAATATTCTGTACTCTGACATGCTGCAGCATGGCTTCTGTTTCCTTTCAATCGTATTACTCTTTCTTTTACTGACTTTAGCCTCTGACCATATCCTCGATCTGACGCTTTAACTCAGCGCCACCTTCGGGAGTACGAACAGCGATAAAGATGGTGTCATCTCCGGCGATGGTACCGACTGCTTCTTCCAGATGGATACTGTCAAGAGCTGCACCGACCGCGTTGGCCATACCGACCATAGTGCGGATCACCACGATATTGCCTGCCAGTTCGCAGCTGACAAAACCCTCCTGGAGCACTCTGGAAAAACGTCTGGCAGCAACGGGAGACTGTCCCTTGTGTTCTTCTCCGGGAAGCACATAACGGACGGCACCGTTCTTTCCGGCTGCCTTCGTCAGGTGAAGTTCACGAATATCTCGGGAGATGGTGGCCTGGGTAACCTTCATTCCATGCTCTTCCAAGCGAGCCACCAGTTCATCCTGTGTCTCGATCTCGTATTGACGGATCAGTTCACAGATCAGATTCTGACGATTACTTTTCATTACACTACTCCTTAACTGATTATCGTATATTTTTGTGATCGAGGATCACTTTTTTCAGATTTTCCTCATCCAAACCATATTCCTTAAGCGTGTTCGCTCTCGTATCCTGCGAGATAAACTGATTAGGTAAAGACAGATGTTCCACTTCAATGGCGATCTTCTTATCCATCAGGAAATGATCCACCATGGATCCAAAGCCGCCGATAGAGGCACCATCTTCCATGGTGATCAGAAGATCCGACTCAGAAGCTGCCTTCATCAGCATGTCTTCGTCCAGCGGAAGAACAAATCGGACATCGACTACCTGGAGATCGATCTTCTCATCCTGTAAAGACTCCTGAACATTCAGGGCCATCTTTGTGCAGCATCCAACCGAGAGGATCGTCACCTTAAAGTCTTCCTTGCAAGGATCAAAAGCCTTTAATGTACAGCTTTTTCCAAACTCGGGAGATGTCTTTTGATACTCTGTGATCGAAACCGCCGTTCCTTTAGGATAGCGGATCGCCAAGGGATGCTCAAAGCTTGCTGCCTCTTTCAGGATACGGATCAGATCTTCCTTACAGGAAGGTGCGGCAATGGTCATGTTCGGCATATGGGACAGGAAAGGAATATCAAAGATACCCTGATGGGTCTCTCCGTCATCACCAACGATGCCTGCATGGTCCATGGACAGTACCACCCCCAGATCCTGCAGACAGATATCTTCCAGGATCTGATCGTAGGCTCTTTGCATAAAAGTGGAATAGATAGCCACATAGGGCTTCATACCGCCTTTAGCCAAGCCACCGGCAAAGGTCACCGCATGCTCCTCCGCAATACCCACATCGAACACACGCTCTTCCATACCGTCACAGACACTGACACCGGTACCATCACTCATGGCTGCGGTGACAAGAGCGATCCTCTGATCTTCCTTGCCCAGTTCCGTCAGCGTCCTTCCAAAGACTTCTGCATAGCTTTCTTCCTTACAGGGAGAAATGGCTTCTCCTGTGGCAGGATCAAACTTTCCAATGCCATGGAAGGTGTCCGGATGCTGCTCCGCAGCTTCGTAGCCTTTTCCCTTTTGAGTCAGCACATGGATGATAACAGGCTCATTTAAGATCTTCGCCTGTTCCATGGCTTCCTTCATAGCCTGTACATCATGTCCATCCACCGGACCCAGGTAGGTAAATCCCATTTCCTCAAACAGGACACCCTCTGTGATCAGGTATTTGATGCGGCTCTTCATATAATGAGAGGCATTGTAGACTCCTTTTAATCCCGGATGGGATGTCAGAGTCTTCTTTACCCTGTTCTTTCCCTGAAGATACATCTTCCTGGTCCTTAATCTGCCAAGGTGAGCTGCCATAGCACCCACACTGCGGCTGATGGACATCTTATTGTCATTAAGGATCACGATCAGTCCGGTCTTTCCGTGTCCGGCGTTATTCATGGCTTCATACACCATACCACCGGTCATGGAACCGTCTCCGATCACACAGACCACCTGATGATCTTCGTTTTTCAGATCTCTTGCCTTGGCGAGTCCATAGGCAACAGAGATGGAATTGGAAGCATGACCCATACTGTAGGTATCATACTCACTTTCCGTTACCCTCGGAAAGCCGCTGAGTCCATCCTTCTTTCGAAGGGTATCAAAGCGGTCCTTTCTTCCGGTCAATATCTTATGTACATAGGTCTGATGTCCCACGTCCCATACGATCTTATCCTCCGGCATATGGAAGCACTGATGCAGTGCTACCGTCAGCTCCACAACACCAAGGTTAGAGCTTAGATGTCCTCCGGTCCTGGACACATTCTCGATCAGAAAATCTCGGATCTCCTGACAAAGATCTCTTGTCTTTTCCTTATCCAGGTTGCGAACATCTTCCGGTGAATGGATCGAATCCAGTAAGTTTCCCATCCACAACCTCCGAATATATTCTTGTTTATGATCTTCTTTCAGCAAGGGCTTTTACCAGCTGCTTCAGTTCTTCTGCATTTTCACCTTCGAGAACCTCAAGATCTGTCAGCGCTTTATCGGTAAGTTCCTTTGCTACCATTTTGGCCTTCTCTGTACCATACAGAGATACAAAAGTAGCCTTCTCTTCTTTTTCGTCACTTAAGGGCATCTTTCCCAGTTCTTCCAGGGTGCTTTCGATATCCAGAACATCATCGACGATCTGGAACGCTTTGCCCACATTACCGGCGGCTTCTTCCAGTGCTCTGGTTACTTCATCCTCTTCCGGCATCCCCTTACCTGCGATCAAAGCTCCTGCCACCATGGCCGCCATCAGAAGACGACTGGTCTTATTGAACTCGATATAGGTAAGTTCCTCCAGATCGATCTGTCTTCCTTCACTTTGAAGATCAGCAATCTGACCGGCCACCATTCCCTTGGTACCGGCACAATGAGCCATATACGATTGAGCCAGCGCATAGTTTTTGACCAGCTCCATCTTTCCTTCGGACGCAGCTTTCAGGGTTGCTTCTCCCATAATCTCAAAAGCCAGAGTCAGAAGGCCATCTCCTGCCAGGATCGCGGTCGCCTCTCCATAGACCTTATGATTAGTCAGTCTACCGCGACGATAATCATCGTTATCCATGGCCGGAAGATCATCATGGATCAGGGAATAGGTATGGATCATTTCAAGAGCCTTTGCAAAGGGAAGGAGATCTTCCAAGGATGCTCCCAGACTCAGACCTGTCAATATCAGCAGAACAGGTCTAACCCTCTTTCCACCGGCTAACAGGCTGTATTCCATGGATTCCCACAAAGAACGATCATATTGATCTGCTCTTTGCATGGTCTCTTTTAAGCTCTTCTCCAATATCTCACGGATCATCTGTCCGTTCATAGGATCTCCTCCTTTATTCTTCCGTATCGGAGACATTCTCCTCACTGCTCAGGATCTCGATCTCTTTCTCCGCTGCATCTAAAAGGTTGCGGCAGGTTGCTTCCAGTGCCTTGCCCTCCTTATACAGCGCCATCATCTGATCCAGGGGAAGGGTCTCCTTCTCCATGGATTCTGTAATCTCTTCCAGACGACGCATCGCCTCTTCTAAGGTCATCTCTTTTTTATCTTTTTTAGCAGCCATCTTGTGCTCCCATCGTTTTCTCCAGAACTTCCGTCTTCAATGTTCCATCCATCATTCTAACCGTAACATGGTCTCCTTTTTGGATCAAGGCAGCCTGAGAGATTACACTGCCATCTTCACCTTCCAACATGGCATATCCCTTGCTTAGAGGAAATAAAGGCGAACTAAGTTTTAACTCTGCCTGTAATCTCTCCAGACGCAGCGAAAGATCTGACAGTTTCCTTTGGATCCTCTGATCCATACGCTCATTAAACAGATCCACACTCTGCCTCATTTCCATGATCTTACCGGAAGGTGAAAAATGGATCAGACGGCTTTTCTGATGATCGATCTCTGCTCTGAAAAGGCGGATCTCCCTTTTCAGGATCTGGGTCCGTCTCTCCTTCATATCCAGGATCTGACGCTTCAGTTCCTGAACATCTTTCACCGCGATCTCTGCTGCTGCCGAAGGAGTCGGCGCTCTCATATCACTGACAAAATCCGCAATGGTCACATCGGTCTCGTGACCGACAGCGGAAATGACGGGTGTAGAACAAGCTGCGATGGCTCTGGCAACGGATTCTTCGTTAAAAGGCCAGAGATCCTCCATACTGCCGCCTCCGCGACCGACAATGATCACGTCCACATCTTTCATGGCATCCAGAGTGCGGATACCCCGGCAGATGGTCGCTGCTGCCTCACTTCCCTGCACCAGAGCAGGATATAATACCAGATCCACACCGGGATTACGTCTCTTGGAGATCTGGATAATATCACGGATCGCTGCACCCGTTGGAGAAGTAACAATACCGATCCTTTTAGGAAATGCCGGTATAGGCTTCTTTCTCTCCGATGCAAACAGTCCTTCTGCTTCCAACTGACTCTTCAGTCTGTCAAAGGCAGCATAAAGATCACCGATACCTTCCGCTTCCATGCGTTTGACATAGAGCTGATATCCACCGGTCTTCTCATAGATGGTAACCGAACCTCTGGCCTGTACCTTCTTTCCGTTTTCGGGATAAAAGCGTAATGTCCTTGCATCCGATGCAAACATGACGGCATTGATGGCTCCGGCGTGATCTTTCAAAGTGAAATACAGATGACCGGAAGAATGTCTCTTGAAATTAGAGAGTTCTCCCGTTACCCATATATCACGCAGGGTGTCATCCTGTTCCAGGATCATCTTCGCATAGCGATTGACGATAGAGACAGGATAGACTTTCCTGGGTTCACTCATGGTCAGTTCTCCGCAGTCTCTTTCTTAGCCGTGTTCTTCTTGGCAAAGTTTGCCAGGACACCATTGACAAAAGCACCGGTATCGTTAGGAGAATACTTCTTTGCCAGTTCGACAGCCTCATTGATGCTGACGCTGGCAGGGATCTCCTTCTCCGTGGTATAGTCGATCTCATAAAGAGCCAGTCTTAAGATCGCACGATCCACTCGGGCAATACGCTCCAGAGTCCATCCGCGAAGGACAGAACTGATCTTCTGATCGATATCCTCCAGATGCTCCAGCGTTCCTTCAACTTCTCCTGTAATAAACTTGCGATCAGCTTCTGTTACCTTCTCCTCAGGGAAAGCTGCAAGATAATCTTCGATCAGCTGTCCTTTTTCCACATCCGGAAGAAACTCCGATTCAAACAGGATGCGGAAGCTGTGCTCACGATTTTCTGAACGTGTCATGTTCATTCACCTCTTATATCTTTATCTAAGTAAAAATCTGTCTTTATACTGGAAAAGGCGCAACTATTCTCCAGTTACGCCTCTTCAATTGTCAGTCTTCTTTATTATTTTTGTCAAAGTACATGCCGGCAATCGTAATGTTGACAGCTTTTACATTCAGTCCGGTCATGGTCTCCACAGAAGACTTGACCTTTTTCTGTACCTTCTCGGCAACAACGGGGATCTTATTTCCCTTCTTGATCCACAGTTCGATCCCAAGGACCAGATCGTTCTCGTCATACGTAACGGTGATTCCCTTGTTTCGAACGCGTTTTCCGACTTCTTCTACAGTGACTGCTTCATCAATAGCAAGGTCCGTGATGATAACGATCACGTCCTTAGCGATCTTAATCTGTCCGTTTTCCATGTTGACTCCTTATCTGGCTACAATATTGACAATGCGGCCGGGTACATAGATTTCCTTGATAATGGTCTTGCCTTCCAGCATGGAAGCGATCTTCTCGTCAGCCTTTGCAGCTGCAATAGCGGTAGCAGCATCGGCGTCCTTTGCGATCTTGACCTGAGCTCTGACCTTACCGCCGATCTGAACAGCGATCTCAACGGTAGCCTCAACCATCTTAGCCTCATCGTAGACAGGCCAGGTAGTTGCAGCAATGGTTCCCTCGAAGCCCATCTTCTGCCACATCTCTTCGGTGACATGAGGAGCTACGGGGTTCATCAGCTGAAGGAAGGTACGGAGCTCTCCTCTGGTAACGGATCCCTTGTCGTAGAACTGGTTGATCAGTGCCATCTGAGCAGCGATCGCCGTGTTGAACTTCATGGTATCGTTATCCAGTGTAACCTTCTTGATGGTACGGTGCATGGAGGACTCCAGTTCTTCACTGTAACCTTCCTCATCGGTTACCATATCCATCAGCTTCCAGGTACGCTCGATGAAACGACGGCAGCCCTTGATACCCTGAGTAGACCAGGGAGCGGACTTCTCGAAATCACCGATGAACATTTCATACATACGAAGAGTATCTGCACCGTACTCGTCGATAACCTCATCGGGGTTAACAACATTACCACGGGACTTGGACATCTTCACACCGTTCTCACCAAGGATCATACCATGAGAGGTTCTCTTCTGGTAGGGTTCGGGAGAAGGTACAACACCCTCATCATAGAGGAACTTGTGCCAGAAACGGGAATACAGAAGATGCAGTGTGGTATGCTCCATACCGCCTTCGTACCAGTCTACAGGAGACCAGTAATCCAGTGCTTCATCGCTGGCAAGAGCCTCGTTGTTCTGAGGATCCATATAACGCAGGAAATACCAGGAAGAACCAGCCCACTGAGGCATGGTGTCAGTCTCACGCTTAGCGGGGCCTCCGCAGCAGGGACAGGTGGTATTGATCCAGTCGGTCATACGAGCCAGCGGAGACTCACCATTGTCACCGGGCTCGAAATTATCGGTTTCGGGAAGCAGAAGGGGCAGCTGCTCTTCCTTCAGAGGAACATACTTACCGCAGCTATCACACCATACGATCGGGATAGGCTCACCCCAGTAACGCTGACGGGAGAAGACCCAGTCACGCAGCTTGAAGTTGACCTTACGATGGCCAAAGCCTTCCTTCTCCACATGCTCGATGATGGCCTTCTTAGCCTCAGCAACGCTCATTCCATTCAGGAATCCGGAGTTGACCATGGTTCCGGTCTGGATGTCGGTGAATGCTTCATTCTGAACATCGCCGCCTGCAACGACCTCGATGATCGGCAGACCAAACTTCTTTGCAAACTCCCAGTCACGGGTATCATGAGCAGGAACAGCCATGATCGCACCGGTACCATATCCCATCAGGACATAGTCAGAGATCCATACTGGGATCTCGGTTCCGTTAACAGGATTGATAGCCTTGATGCCCTTCAGTTCGCATCCGGTCTTATCCTTAGCCAGCTCGGTACGCTCGAAATCAGACTTGCTTCTTGCAAACTCTCTGTAAGCAAGGACCTCATCGAAATTCTCGATCTGATCCTTCCAGTTGTCCAGGAAAGGATGCTCAGGGCTCATGACCATGTAGGTAGCACCAAACAGAGTATCAGGACGAGTGGTATAGATAGTAACCTTCTCGCCGTTGATCTCGAAATCGACCTCAGCACCTTCACTGCGTCCGATCCAGTTTGTCTGCTGGGTCTTAACACGATCGATATAATCCAGACCTTCCAGTCCGTCGATCAGTTTCTGAGCATATTCGGTGATCTTCAGCATCCACTGAGATCTCATACGATGCTCTACCTGAGTACCGCAGCGCTCGCAGCAGCCATCCACAACCTCTTCGTTAGCCAGACCGACCTTACAGGAAGGACACCAGTTAACGCTCATTTCGGTCTTGTATGCCAGTCCCTTGTTGAACAGCTTCAGGAAGATCCACTGAGTCCACTTGTAGAAGTTAGGATCGGTGGTGTTGATCTCACGGTCCCAGTCAAAGGAGAAGCCGATAGACTTCAGCTGAGTCTTGAAATGATCAACGTTCTTTGCGGTAACGATAGCGGGATGAACCTTGTTCTTGATCGCATAGTTCTCGGTGGGAAGACCAAATGCATCCCAACCCATGCAGAACAGAACATTGTATCCTTCCATTCTCTTCTTACGGCAGATGATATCCATAGCCGTATAAGAACGGGGATGTCCTACATGCAGACCCTGTCCGGAGGGATAGGGGAACTCGATCAGACCGTAAAACTTCTTCTTACTGCGATCGATCTCGGAATGGAAGGTATTATTCTCCTCCCAGTAATTTTGCCACTTTTTTTCTACGACCTTATGGTTATACATTTCCATTGGTCCATCCTCCTATGTTCATATATCCGCGGCATCCTTGAAACAAAGATACCGCAACATGTATCTATACAGAAATTATCGAATATTATACCACGAACGGTATGAAAATACAAGAAGCTGCTTAGACTTCTGCAAGAGCCACCGGCTTCTGAACGATGGTCCGGACCTCTGTCAGTTCCAGACTTCCATCCTCTTTTCTCAGGTAGATGGCGATATTATCGGAAATCTGATTGACAGCGATCAGAAGCTTTTCATCCTCAGTCACGATAAAGTCTCTGGGATACCATCCCATGGTGGAATGGCTGGAGCTGAGTCTTAGCTTTCCGGTTTCCGTGTTTCTCTGGAAATAAGCGATCGTATCTTCTCCGCGGTTAGACATGTAGACACACTTACCATCCTTGGTCATACGGATCGCCGAAGGATAGTTGGTAGGAATATCAAAATCAGGATTCAGTGCCTTGGTTCGATCCGTCATCACATATCCCTCTCCTTCCTTTGTCAGAGTCAGGACTTCATTATTCAGTTCGCAGGCGACATATGCATTCTGTCCATCCCCGCTAAAGACCATATGACGGGGACCGCTGCCGGAGGGTGTCTCGATATTCATACCGTAAGCACGATGGATCTTGGCACTGTCCGCATCCAAGGTGTAGGCGTAGATGGTATCGGTACCCAGATCACAGACATACATATACTTTCCATCCGGGGTAAAGGTAGCACTGTGAGCATGGGCAGCCTCCTGACGCTTGAGATTGGGACCGCTGCCCACATGCTTTCTTAAGCAGAACATGGGCTGGATCGTGCCATCCTCATTGGTAGGATAGGACTGGACTGTCGCATCGGGATAACTGATGACCACCAGGTTCTTCTCACAAGGGTCCATCGCCACATGGCAAAGTCCTCTGCCTGCTGCTTTCAGGTCAGAGATCCTCTCTAAAGAGAGTCCCTCCTCTTCCTCATGAATCTTATAAGCATGGATCTCGCCGCGTAAAGGTTCACCGGGCTCCGATACGGCATAGAGAATGCCGGTATCCTTCTTCAGGTAAAAATAGGTAGGTGATTCCTGCTGTGCAAGAAGTTTCGGCTCCTTTTCCAGCTTTCCTTCGTCAGAAATATTCAGGAGATAGATTCCCTCTGCGGGGATCGCTTCCGTATTGATATTTTGATTGGTATAACATCCCAAAAGGATCTGATAGCTCATAGCTGACTCCTCTGTCCGGCGTTGACATCTGTTGACATCTGTCAACGGATGTATATTTACGATATGGACTCATTGTACCCTTTTTAGCGTCTAACTGCAAGAAAGACCTGCCCTTTGATAAGAGCAGGTCCATATAGACTATGAATAGAAGATCAGACCATCTTGCTGATATCCAGCAGCTTGTCGACTTCTTCATCGCTGAGCATATGCTTAGACTTAAGAAGCTCACGGACAGACTTACCGGTTCTCAGTGCTTCCTTTGCTACGTCAGCTGTGGTCTGGTAACCAAGTTCCTGTGCAACAGGAGTGATGATACCGATAGAATTCTCGACCAGCTGCAGGCAGCGATCTTCATTGGCTTCGATACCTACGATACAGTTGTCTACCAGGGTCTCTACACCACCGGTAATTGCCTTGATGGACTCAAACAGCTTATAGAAGATAACAGGCTCATACGCATTTAGTTCCAGCTGACCGGACTCACATGCCATATGGATGGTGGTATCGTTACCTGCAACCATGTAAGAGATCTGAGAAACAGCCTCAGGAACAACAGGGTTGACCTTACCGGGCATGATGGAAGAACCATTCTGCTTGGAGGGAAGACGGATCTCACCGAAACCGGTACGGGGACCGGAAGACATCAGCATCAGGTCATGGCACATCTTTGCCAGAGAACCGGCAACGGTCTTCAGGATAGAAGAAACAAAAGCAAAAGAGTCCAGGTTCTGTGTTCCATCGACCAGATTCTCGCACTGGCGAAGATTCAGGCCGGAAACAAGTCTCAGGGTAGGAACGATGGTCTCAACATACTCACGGGGAGCATTGATACAGGTTCCGATAGCGGTAGCACCCATGTTGACATAACTCATTTCCGTCAGAGCAAATTCCATACGGGAGATACCACGCTTTACTGCGTGACGATAAGCACCAAACTCCTGACCCAGACGGATCGGAACGGCATCCTGCATCTCGGTACGTCCCATCTTGATGACGCCCCAGAACTCTCTTTCCTTGACAGCCAGTGCCTGCTCCAGTCTCTGCAGCTGTTCGATCGCACCCTTCATCAGCTTGATAGCAGTCATCTTACCGGCAGTAGGGATAACATCGTTGGTAGACTGAGAACGATTGACATGATCATTGGGATGGATAATGGTATAGTCACCTTTCTTACCGCCCAGGATCTCGATGGCACGGTTGGCAATGACTTCGTTGGCGTTCATGTTGATGGTGGTTCCGGCACTACCCTGAACCTGATCACAGATGAACTGATCATGGAACTTTCCTTCCAGGATCTCACGGCAAGCCTGTACAATAGCATCACACTCGTTCTTTTCCAGTTCACCACACTGAAAGTTGGTTCTTGCACAGGCAGTCTTGATCTCAGCAAGGCTCTCGATATATTCAGAGATCAGAGGACGACCGGTGATATGGAAGTTCTCATGTCCTCTAAGGGACTGTACACCATAATATGCATCAGCAGGGACGTGTCTCTCTCCGATGGAATCGCGTTCAACACGAAAGTTCATTTTAAATTTCTCCTTTATTTTGTGAAAGTTTCCAAATGGTAGTACTCTTTCAAACGGTGCTTATTATACGATAAATCCTTTATTTTTGCAATATATCTTGCATTTTTCTTTGATTTCTATTGATTTTGCAAGTCTATCTTGCATTTTATGCAATTTTTGTCTCAAAAATAACGATCTCTACAGATCAGCTTGGATGCAATTTATGTTTAACTATGGTATACTGTCTCTCAAGAAAGGCAGGTTTTTCCCTATGGACAGCTTATTATTCAGCTTGCAGAGTGTTCTTCCTCTGTTCGTACTTATCTTAGTTGGATATCTTCTACGAAGAAAAGAGATATTAACGGATGGCTTTATTGCAATCGGAACCAAACTCGTATTCAATATTTCTCTTCCGATCCTTCTTTTTACTCAGATCTCCTCTGCTGATCTGACAACTTTATTTAATCCTAAGCTGATCCTTTTCTGTTTGGGAACCACGATTCTCATCATTTCTCTTCTCTGTCTCATCATTCCCCGTATCGTAAAAGACAGAGCTTCCGCCGGTGCTATGATCCAGGGACTCTATCGAGGCAACTTTGCGATCCTTGGTGTTCCTCTTGCCATCAACATGTTCGGCCCTGTGGAATCCGCAGCGACTTCCCTGCTGCTTCCCTTTACTGTACCTCTGTATAATGCAACCGCTGTTGCCATCCTGACTGTCTTTGCAGAAGATGCAGGCGAAGGCAAAGCCAGAATTGACGTTAAAAAGATCCTGAAAGGTATCGCAACCAATCCGTTGATCATCGGTATCGTATGTGGTCTTCCCTTTTCTCTATTTCATATCGAGATCCCCGTACTGGTCACCAAGTGTCTGACTCCCTTCTCTAATCTAACGACGCCTCTGGCACTGATCTGTCTTGGCGGTCAGTGCACTATGGAATCCGTTAAGAGCAACCTGAAGCTTTCCGTGATCGCTGCTATCTTAAAAGAGATCATCATTCCCACTATTGTCATCTCCGTTGCGATCCTTCTCGGATTTCGAAACGGTGAACTGGGTGCGATCTTCATCACCTTCATGGCTCCCAGCGCTGTCGCCAGTTATGTCATGGCCAGAAACATGAAATCCAACGCCGACCTTGCCGGTCAGATCCTGATCATGACCACCGTTCTTTCCTGTCTATCTTTCTTTGCAGGAGCCTTCTTGCTGAGGGAATTTGGATTTATCTGATCACTATAATCAATCAAAAAGAACCTTTTACAGCGGTGCGTCGCTTCTACGCGCGCAATGCTGTAAAAGGTTCTTTTTGATTGTAGTATGAGTTTCCGAATAAATCCAAATTCCCTTCAATCACTTCAGGAATAGATTAGCCTTTTCATCTAACTTTCCGGATCCTAAATAGAACACACAGGTAATGTCTTCACCCTGACGAATGAACAGATACTGCATGGACATGTATCCTGCATAGTAAGCTTCATCCGCTCCATCGATCTCTATGGGTTTTGCATAGTCTCTTAAATAGGAGTTCCATCCCAGTTCCTGTTTCATCTTGGCTTTAAGAAAATCTGTCGAAAGCTTTTCTCCGCGAAGATGATATTCGGAGATCCTCATGGCTCTTTCTTCTTCACCTAAGTAAGCTCCCTGATAGATGGAGCGCTGCACAGGAACACGGATCGACCAGTCTGTCTCGTAATAATTATTGAATCCGTCGACGATGGCAGGTGTCAGTTCCTTTCCTTCGATCTCTTCGAGAGTCACATAGGTTCCCTTATAGTCCTCTAACAGACCGGTCCGATGGGTCAGGCCTTCTCCGATAAGAACAACCGCCTCTAAGATAACAAGGCCAAGGGCTGCAAAGAGGATCCCTTTGCGGATCTTATCCGTTTCAGGCCATGCCTTTCCTTCCCGGCGTTTGATCTTTCCGTAAAAATCATTGGACACCTTTTCTAAGCGTTGGCGAGCCCAGCTGCCGATCGCCCAAAGATGTCTTCCCAGAAGAAAACCAAAACAGACAAATACTAGTAGGAGTACCGCTACACCTACAGGAATGGCATCCCGAAGTGCCGCCAGTTCTTCCTGTCCCGTATAGAAAACCGCCATAGCAGAAAGCAGCATGATGCAAAGGACCGGGATCCAGAACCCTCTCAGGAACCAGTTGGTCTCCTCCCTCTGCTTTACCAGTCTCAGGACCTCATACTCCGCACTTTCCTTTTCAACTTCCGGAAGGATAGGATCTTTGGAATCATTCGCATATACAGAAAGGAAACGATCATATACGCATACTTCCTTCCATCCCCTGTTTCCATCCAGTTTCTTAAAGCCACCATGACGGGGATCGATACGGAATGTGATCCTCTCTTCATGCTGCTCAAAACAGGCTTTGTTTCCTTTGATCTCTGTCAGGATCCAGCCTTCTTTCGCCTTCTGATTGATAAAATACTCTGTGGCTTCCACGAAGCACTTCTTAAAAGGCAGTTTCACGACAAGGGTATCTGCTGATCCCTTTTCATGCATAGATCTATTCTCGTTTGTCATCATTTTGTTTCTCTAAGGATCTTCATCAGTTCCTCACAGGCTCCTTTACTGCCTGCCACGATAGAAGAAGGCATCCAGGGACAGGGAACCTCACCCATCTCATTGGTGATCTGTCCACCGGCTTCCGTGACGATCACACTGCCGGCTGCAAAGTCCCAGGGAGAAAGCTTCAGTTCGAAAAATACACCGCATCTGCCACAGGCAGCATCACACAGGTCCAGTGCAGCGGATCCGGAGCGACGAAGGTCCATGCAGTTTCTGATAATGGGTCCCATCACGCGGCTGCTGCGATCACGAAGTTCCTCTACATAAGGGGAGGTTCCGAAATTGACAATGGAAGCGCTCAAGGGTCTGTCAGATACATGGATCTCCTGTCCGTTCATCTTCGCACCTTCACCCTTGATGGCGGTATACATCTTATCATCCCAGGGATCATAGATCATACCAAGGACCATTTTCTTATGGCGCATCAGTCCAACAGAAATGCAGCTATGATCATAACCGAAGATAAAGTTGGCCGTACCGTCAATGGGATCGATGATAAAGATATCCTCACGGGAAAGGTCCGGTTCCAGTGCCTCTTCCTCCCCCAGGAAAGAAGCTTCCGGATCGATCTTTCCGATCCAATCCACCAGCATCTTCTGGACCATCACATCATATTCCGTCACCAGATCCACGGAAGAAGTCTTTTCCTTGACCTCATGGACTTTGGCATCACGGATCACTATGCCGGCCGCCTTAACAACAGGCTCCAGCTCTTCCAGTAATATCTTCAGTTCTTTCACTCTAGTCCCTCCCGAAATCTTCGGATCTCCTTCAGTCTCTCAGCGGTTTCCTTTTCCCTTCCCTGATCTGTGGGCTCATAATAATGACGATCCTTTAAGGAATCAGGCAGACAGGTCATCCGTGTTAACTTCTCTTCCGTATCATGGGCATATTGATAGCCTTTGCCATAATCGATGGAAGCCATCAGATCCGTTACTGCATTTCTAAGATGCAGCGGCACCGGTTCCGCAGGACTTTCCTTGATATCCTTCGCTGTATCCAATACTGCTCTATACAGGGCATTGGATTTCGGTGCCATGGACAGATAGACCACAGCCTGTGCCAGATTCACATTACACTCCGGCATTCCATTAAAATGGCATGCCTGGTATACAGAAATGCACAGAGGCAGTGCCTGAGGATCTGCCATTCCTACATCTTCGCTGGCAAAACGGATCAGGCGTCTGGCAATATACAGAGGTTCTTCTCCTCCGTCCAGCATGCGCATCATATAGTAGACAGCTGCATCCGGATCAGAGTTACGCATGGATTTATGCAGCGCAGAGATCAGGTTGTAATGCTCTTCTCCTGATTTATCATATAAAAGAGAGCGTCGGTTGGTTACCTGCGAAAGGATCTCATCCGTAACGGAAACAGAAGCATCCTCCGAAAGTTCTCCGTTGATCACCGCCATCTCCAAAGTACCCAGAGCTGTCCTGGCATCACCGTTGGCAAAGCGGGCAATGACTCCCAATTGATCCTCTGTAATACGGATCTCCTGACCACCGAACCCATCCGGATGAGTCAGTGCACGCTTTAAAAGATCCAACATCTCTTCTTCCGTTAGATGCTGTAGGACAAAGACACGGCATCTGGATAAAAGTGCGCTGTTGATCTCAAAGGAGGGATTTTCCGTGGTCGCACCGATCAGGATGATACTGCCTTTCTCCACAAAAGGAAGAAAGGCATCCTGCTGTGCCTTATTGAAACGATGGATCTCATCCACGAACAGAACGGTACGGACTCCCATACGATGGCTCATATCCGCCTTGCTCATGACCTCACGGATCTCTTTGATGCCGCTGGTAACGGCACTGAAATCGATGAACTCCGAATGGGTCGTTCCGGCAATGATCCTCGCCAGAGTCGTCTTTCCAACTCCGGGAGGGCCCCAGAAGATCATGGAAGAGATCTCATCTCTTTCGATCATCTGCCGAAGGAGCTTTCCCTTACCGATCAGGTGAGACTGTCCCACCACATCGTCCAGCGTTTCCGGACGCAATCTGGAAGCCAAAGGCACCGAAACCGGCCTGTCTTCCATAAAGAGATCCATCTGATCCATGTCATTTCCTTTCCGGGCAAAGTGCCCTTGATTGATCCAAACTTTTATTTACTTCTCCGAAGCAAACATGACCTTTCTTAAAAACTCACAGGTCTTTTCTTTTCCCAGCATCTTGATAAACTGATCCACCGCAGGACCACCGTTTTCGATCAGCCCTTCCACATACTGTGCGGTCTTCTCTCGTTTATCCTTTTCCTCGCAGGGATCGGATTCCTTCAGTCTTGCCATATAAACATCCGTATAGAGACGGATGAACTCTTCCAGACTCTTTCGGATCTTCTTACCCTTCTTAAATACGCTGCTCTGTAAACGTAAACTGTCATACCAGTGAACTCCGGGATCATGATCCGGAAGATCGGCACCCTTTTTCTTGGCCTCTTCCAGTTTAGACTCATCCCATTCATGGATCAGGGTATTATACAGTTCAAGGATCAGCGTATCTGTTCCCATAACCGAGATCACATCATCACTATACATCGGTGCATCCAGATAAAGGGGCGTAAACACAACGGTCTGCATTTTCATCAGCCCCAACATGGCCTTCATATCCATGATACACAAATTGCCTGCATTCTCGATCTCGTAAGCACGGATCGTAAAATGCATACCCTTCTGATCGATCTGAGAGAACTCCTTCAGGTCTCTCTGAACGACTTTGTACTCTTTCTGAAACTGCTCCAACATATAGTTAAGCATTCTCTTTTATCTCCTTGTCATTATTTTGACCAGGAATGAAGTTTTACCATCCGGAAGCGTACCCTTCAGTTCCATTCCTGTGTCGGTATCACGTCGGTAGATGGAGATCACATTGCCTTCAAAGCAGGAGACTTTATAGTGGATCTCCATGTCGGTAATATCCATTTCTGCTAACTCCTGTGTAGAGAAACAGGAAAGAACAGCACGGATATATGCCACGTTGTTCATATGGCCACCCATATCGATATCCGTAGAACGAACGGTATAGGTAGCGATGGGATCTCCCTCAAACTTTTCAGAGATCCTTGCAAAAGGTTCTTCAAAGACCGTCTCTTCTCTGGTGATCAGATCCTTAGGATACACGTCAGTCACCATATGGAGCTTTCCCGTATCGGTCTCCAAAACAGCCCACTGAGTCTTACCCTCTGCCACCATCTCTTCACCTACGCGGATCTGATAATCACGGTTGCAGCGGATGCGCTCTGCCTTCTCAGGCCATGTAAAAAGATCCAGTTCCTCCAGCATCTTGGGACGACGATAGATATGCATCCTGGTCTTTGCCGTTATCCAGAACATATGTCTGGGAGATAACTCGGTAAATCCGATCCCCAATACTTCGGCATGCTCTGTCGCCATATCCTGACAGATATCGAAAAGACTGTCGATCTTCATGCTGCCGGAGAAATCACACTGTGAGGGCAGGATCTTTAAAGACTTACTTAGACTGTTTTGCATAACGGACCTTCTTTCAAAAAACGGACAGGCGGCTTCGCCGAACAAACGCCGAAGCCGCCTTAACTTGTACGGATAACCTATAATTTTAGTGAGTACTTCCCACTATGTCAAGCAAGAAGCATCAGTAAACGATATCGATCCAGGTATCCGGATGCTTTCTCGTTTCTCTGGCTGCATCGATCAGAGCAAGGATCTCCAGGGTCTCTTCTTTTCTTACCGGTACGATGCCGTGGACAAAAAAGTCCATGATCGCCTTGGAAAGATTATGATAGAAGTTGCGATCATCACTGACGAGTCTCTCTCCACTCTCACCGTCGGATACCATGAAGTTAAACTCTGCCCAGGGCTGAGGAGACTGAACGAAATTGGCCATTCTGCCATCGCCATAGTCCAATATCAGCTGTGTGACTGCAGAACCTACGGGGAACCCTTTGATCCTCTTGACACCGGTTCCCATCAAGGTAACGATGGGCTCCAGCTGATGGACTGCATAGTGGTTCAGAGAGTGAGGTCCTACAGTAGACACAAAGTTCGGAAGCTCCGTATGCTTTTTCTTATAATCGATGATGCTCTGGCAGTATCGCTGTGCAGAGGAAGAGAAAATGGGGGTACCATGCTCTTCCGCCAGCTGGAACAGTCTCTTTCCGACTTCCAGAGAAGGCGCAAACGTCTTATCGACAAATACGGGCTTACCGCTTCGAAGAGGGATCTGACATACTTCTTCATGCCACAGCGCATCATCTGCCGCGATGACCATGATGGCATCCACTTCTTCTACCAGCTGTTCCATACTGTCACAGAGGATCAGGTTTCTCTCACGGCACCATTCCTCGGAAGGAACACCACCATAGGGAGGCTCTTTGTGGATACCGAAGGCATGGGTAACCTTGGCATCATATCCGTAGGCTGCGATGACTTCCCTTAAGAATCCGGGATAATGATCACAATGCCAGTTGTTCAGGAAATAATCTGCAAAACCGATCTTGATCATTTTTTGCCTCCTTATACCAGGTCCATGATCTTGCTGGCAGCATCAGCATCCAGCAGGAATTCACAATTGGGATGCAGCTGCAGAACGGAAGCCGGAATATCTTCGGTAACCGGTCCACGGAGCATCTGTTCCACCATATCTGCCTT
Source organism: Bianqueaceae bacterium (assembly GCA_045642205.1). Lineage (GTDB taxonomy): Bacteria > Bacillota > Clostridia > Lachnospirales > Bianqueaceae > RUG760. Next base: position 10,834 of record JAZUIK010000009.1, on the reverse strand, counting down.
ATGAGCACCCTTAGCGATCAGGATGATCTTCTTGGAATGCATAATAGTGCGGATACCTAAGGTAAGTCCACCCAGTTCATAATCATCCGCCACGCCGGTCTCCTTACGGACTCTGGCTTCGAAGATGGGATCCATGGGAGATACCCAGGTTTCGGAGCCAAAGGGAGTTCCGGGCTGATTGATGCCCACATGTCCATTATAGCCAAGGCCCAGCATCTGGAGATCGATACCGCCCTTATCCTCCAGTTTCTTCTGGAATTCACGGCACTCTTTTTCATAATCATCAGAGATAGTGGCAGGCATGATGAAACGCTCCTCAGGAATGTTCAAGGGACCTGCGATCTGCTCCTGGATCATGGTATAGCAGCAGCCTGCGTAGGAACGAGGCAGATTGGTCAGCTCATCCACATTAAACAGAGTAACCTTACTGGTATCAAAGGGATACTGGCGGTAGATATCACTAACGATCGCATGCATATTCTTGGTAGTCTGGCCGGTGGAAAGACCGATGACGGAATCCGGCTTGATCATCATCTGTCCGATGATCCTCCAGGCTGCCATTACATCAAACTCATGTTCATTTGCGCAAACAGTAATCTTCATTTTGTTTCCTCCATTCCAAGGAGCGCATTAGAGCAGGCTCCCAAAAGTCCGATCCACTTCGGATCCAGTTTTGTTAACATGATCCCTTTCGATACATAGCGCATGGTATAGCTTCCGAGATAAGAACAGATCTTTTCAAACAGGAAACCATCCGCTACCACACCGCCTCCCAGTACGACTCTGTCCGGATCACAGAAACGGACCAGATTCATGACCAGGTTAGCAACAGCCTTCGCGGCATTTTCGGTAACTTCCTTACACAATGCATCAGTATCATACAGTTTAAAGACATCCCCCGCATTCACGCGAACACCCTCTTCAGGGATAGCAATGGCAGAATCCGGATAGTTCTTTTTCAGGATACGGACACATTGGTCGATGCCCATTCCGGAAGCTACCGGTTCAACGCAATCCTCTCTTCCGCAAAAGCAGGGAGCCTTAAAGTCGATACCGGAAGAGGTATGACCTACTTCACCGGCATTAAAATGTCCACCCTTTAAGATCTTTCCACCGCTGACGATGCCGGCAGCGATACCGGTTCCCACATTCACATAGATAAAATCTTTGGAGTCTTCCGGATCACCGAAGAGCCATTCTGCTCTGGCAGCACTTCTCGTATCATTATCTACAAAACAAGGCAGATGGTACTTTTCCTCCAGGATCTTCTTTACCTCTACAGGCTCCTTGGAAACAGGAGAATACTCATACCAGATACCTTCTTCGGAATCGATCCTTCCGATCATTCCGATACCGATGGCACAGGGCATGTGCGTGGTCAAAGGTTCTTTTGTCAGTTCATCCAGTCCCTGACAGATCTTTTCCATGGTCTCCTTACGGGAAAGATTTACCGCAGGGATCCGAAGACTTCGAAGGACATTACCTTTCTCGTCGACTTCGCCGACCAGAAGTTTCGTTCCTCCAAGGTCTATGCATAAAACTGAGCGTTCCATATTTTTTCTCCTATTTTACAGGCAGTCTGCACAGAGCATCAAAAAGCGGCTGGCAGAACCAACCCATACTTCACGGAAGGTAGCATTGTTATTCTGAGGCCAGTAAGGGACATCCTGATTATCCAGCGTTTCGATACCGACCGGGATCTCTCCGGTACACTCACCGCACAGGACCGCATATTGACGGCAGTAATTACTGCCCGCTCCATAGATCAGAGACTGACCGAAGGGATTCTTACCCCACATCCAGTACATCTGCTCTCTGGCGATCTCCATCAGTTCCTCATCCTTCAGATATCGTCCGATCAGGGAAGCTGCCTTACCGGTAGAAAGAGCTACCGCACCATTACCTCTGAAAGAGAACCAGACAGGGAAGTTCTTGAGAACATAACCATTTCCCAGATCCTTTCCGCTTAGCAGCTGTTCTTTGTAATTATCCTTTTCCATATCATAGGAACGGGTGACATGAAGATAAGGGAACAGTTCCCGATCCTCCACCTCGTCCATCTTATGGATACCGGCAGGGATCATACCATAAGGCGCCGTATTCTCCATCAGGGCCTTCAGATAATTACCGTAGAGGACCATGGCGTTCTCCCATAAGGGAAGCTCTTCAGCTTCCTTCTGTGTCTCACAGAGAAGGACAAGCGCCTGCATGAATTGATGGTCTCTGGCCTGATGATTAAAGTGGACAATGGTCTTATGGGTCTCATCACGATAGAAGAAGCCCTTCATGGGAACTCCCTCTGTACCGGTTTCCTGACATGCCATAAGTTTTCCGGCATAGATCTTTGCATCTTCTGCATAGGAAGGATTCTTTGTTACCTTATAGAGCATGGAAGAGGCCCAGATCAGTACCGCATAGTACTGAGACATACCACTGTTATAGGTATGCTCATACATATGAGCAGGTTCCACACCAGTCTCAAGGAATCTCTCCATGGCAAAGCCGTAATCCTCTTCTGCTGCCTTTAAAGCATTCAGAGAAAGCTGAGGATCCATTTCCTCCAGACTGATGGCAGCCATGGCTTCCACTCCGGCAAAAAGGAAATTCTCATAGGAATGATTAAAGACTCTGGCTGCGACGTCATCCATATTGCCCATCATGTTATCCGTAATACGGGTAGCACCGGCACTGGTCAGTCGATAACCATCGCCAAAACGTGTTTTTAAGATAAAATCCAGTCCCCACTGAGCTTCACTCATAAGGCGAAGATACAGCATATGATCATCCTTGACCTTCTCAGCATTTTCCAGCAGTGACATAACGATCTCTGCTGTCTGGGCACTTTGCTGAGATACATCACCTGCATCATGCCATCCGCCGTGGAACGAAAGAGTTACTCCATTATGGACTCCCAGGATATCTTCATGACAGGTGCCATGCTTTCCGGGAACAGGGTATCCGCAGCGCTCAGAGAAAATAAAGTTCAGTACTTTCCACAGACTCTCTTTGGCAAGATCTTCACAGATCTCAAAGACCGGACTGGTCAGTTCTCCTATTTTCAGTTTATAGGAACCACATGCAGTGACATCACTGAAATCCAGCACCTTGAAAGAACCTCTCTCATTCACAACAGACTGGATCTTAGCACAGTAGACTTCCTTGTCTGCAGTTACATCGATGACAGAGAACTTCTCCTCCTTAGTCGTTGCAATGGCGGACTTTCTTCCACTGGGCCAATAACCTACAGAGGAAAGACGGACACCTTCATTAGGATTCTCCCATCCCAGTTCATGTTCCGGTTCTTTTACCTTTTCCAGTACGATATCACTAAAACAATAGGACAGTTCCTCTCCGGCGGAGATATCATGGCCGCTGCAAAGAACATATAAGGTCAGTTCATAGACGGCATCTCTGGGCATTACAGCAAATTCCCAGATACAATCCTGCAAAGTGTCATTCTGAAGATCGAAGATCGTAGAGCCTTCTCTTCCATAAGGATCAGGAATGGAAATGGTTCCCTTATTTACGATAGCCGCCGCTGCGTGCATGATCCTTGCACCACGGATATAAGGATGGACCTTAAAACGCAGTCTGTTGTAGTCTTCCCAGTTTTCCCCTTCAAAGGACATGGTGATCTTCGCAGTTCCGAAATTGGAATAATCCCCATCCGGTGCCGCGCCTTCAGGCCAGTGATCCATTCTGAGAGGTGCTCTCATGATCAGCTGGTCTTCCTTTTGTTCCAAAGTGGCGATGCCGCCTGCTGAGAGTTTTCCTGCACAGATATCCTTAGCGAATAACACTTTGGACTTGATCACTTCTTTTTTTGTAAATCCAGTCTCCAGAGAGTCTTCTCTGTGAAGAGGCAGCGGTTTCATCAGATAACCGCTCTGATATAATTCATCGATAAAACTTTGCTTCATGGTCCCACCTAAATGGTATATTTTTTCCGTAATATACCCCATTTCCACAAAAAAATAAATGGAGGATATCGCTTCGAATCCATGTCTGATACATCATTGACTAATGCCCTCCAGAGCACTATACTTGCAAGGTTCGTCTTAATCAATCATATCCAGGATCAATATAGAAATGTTCACTTTAACTCTTCCATCCAACAGGCTGTTTCAACCCAAAGACCTGTATCGTATGATCTGGCCTCTTTTGTTAGAACAACTCCTCAATGTACTCATTGGGATGATCGATGTCCTGATGGTATCTTCTCTGGGAGAAAGCGCCATATCCGGAGTCTCTTTGGTCGATTCTCTGAACTTCCTTGTTTTTCAGGTAATGTTCGCCTTATGCTCCGGCGGTAATGTTGTCATCTCTCGAAGTGTCGGTGCCAAAGATAAGAAAACAGCCGGTAGCACCTCCGCACAGTTGATGGCTTTGTCCGTCGCTGCCATGACCTTATTGAGTGTTCTCGTGGTGGCAGCTAAACGCCCGGTCTTTACCCTGCTGTTTGGTACCGTTGAACAGAGTGTTTTTGACAATGCCCAGACATATATGTGGATCACGGCTCTTTCCTATCCAGCCCTAGCTCTATACAATTCTTCCGCTGCTTCTTTTCGTGCTGCCGGAGACACCAAGACACCGCTTCTATGTTCTACGATCATGAACATCATGAATGTGGCAGGCAATGCTCTTTGCATCTATGTTCTGAAGATGGGCGTAGCCGGTGTAGCGCTTCCCACTCTGATCTCGCGCGTATTTGGCAGTATTCTCCTCTTCTATCTGCTTCAGACAAGAAGTGAGATCGTGAGGATCCATTCTCTGAAAGATTTCCGATTGGATCGAAAGACTGTCAGAAGCATCCTCTCCATCGGTATTCCTAACGGCATCGAGACCTGTGTCTTCCAGTTTGGTAAGCTGATGCTTTCCTCCCTGGTCGCTACTCTTGGTACCGCTTCCATTGCAGGTTTTGCTGTAGCCGGAAACCTTGTCAACTATCTGTATCTCCCCGGAAATGCACTTGGCGCCGCCATGCTGACCATTGTCGGTCAATGCCTGGGTGCCGGTGACAGAAAGCAGGCAAAATCCTATGCAGGCCTTCTGGTCGCCATCAATTATATTCTTCTGATCATCATCTGCACTGTTATGCTGTTGATCCGTAAAAATCTCATCGGAATCTATCATCTGTCAGATGAATCATCCGTCTATGCTACCGGTCTTCTGGTCTCTCATGTACTTTCCATGGTCATCTGGCCTGTTGCTTTTCTGGCTCCTCATTATTTCAGAGCCATCGGTAAAGCAACATTTACCATGATCGTCGCACTGGCAACCATGTGGATCTTCCGAGTCGGACTTGCCTATCTCTTCGTTCTTTATTTCCATAAGAACGTTCTTTGGATCTGGTATGCCATGTATATCGACTGGGTCGTACGCTTTATCGTTTATCTGATCGCTTTCAAAAAGCAGCAGTAAGACAGAGCCTCAATCTTTTATAAGCAAAAGGACTTCCTTCTATTGAACGGAAGTCCTTTTGCTTTGATCCAATTTCTATCACCCATATATAGCGATCAGCGCCAGGATCAGGCAATGCACAGGATAGAACGCATAATTGAAATATTGGAACCACTTGGCATGATAACCCTGATTTCCCTTGTACAACCAGATCGGGATCAGAGCAAGTAACGCAAGACTCTGCTGCACTAATTCAAGATGCATACCAAAGATGTTGACATCGTAATAGAATCCACCAAGGATCTCTACATTGATGTAATACAGACAGACGAACTGTCCTGCCATACAAAAGAGAATCCAAAGGATCTTCTGTGTTCTTTCGTTCTTGCAAAGTCGCTGGATGAAATTCGGATCGTCTTTATCTCCTCTATCCCGATCAAAGAAATAGAAGATAAAGACGGTCAGGATACCGCAACCATAGTAATCAACGAATAATACGTAACCTAAAAGCAGTCCCAGCAGACTCACACCGACACATACAAGGATCGTCAGCCATAGTTTCTGCTTCTTTCTCGCTTTCTCCATCAGCCACAGTCCGCCAAGAGAAAGTAAGAAGGTCCACATGACATTCTGATGAACAGGATAAAACAACTGTCCACCATACATCAGATTAAAGGGAATCTCCGAGACCAGAGCGAAGATCAGCAAACGGACCATATACTTCTTAAGATTCCTGGTATGCTTAAATCCTTCTACGATCAGAAATGCGAAAATAGGAAAAGCGATACGTCCTACACAGGTCATCCAATTGTAGGACAGTACTGTCGCCCAGCCATGATCCAATAACATAAAGATCATGGCCATAATATGTAAAGCAGCCGATGTGATCCCCGGCCACTTACCCTGCTTATGTAGTGACATTTATCCTCCTAAGCAAGCTTACAGCGTTCTCACTTGCTTATATTAGAAACAAAAGAAGGACTCATATTCGAACAAATATAAGCCCTTCTGATGCGGGTAACAGGACTCGAACCTGCACGGTCTCCCACTAGATCCTAAGTCTAGCGCGTCTGCCAATTCCGCCATACCCGCAAATGACCTATTACGGTCACTCAAAGAATTATTTTAAAGGAAAACAGCTGAATTATCAATAACCGAATTTACCGATGATGGATTCGTCATTATCGATCCAATCCTGAACATTGACCGTACGATATTCATTCTTGGAGTCACGGATGTAAACCCTTTTGATACCTGCATTGATGATGGTTCTCTTACACATGGAACAGCTGCTGGAATTAGACACATATTCCCCGGTAGCAACCTCAACACCACAAAGGTACAGATCCGCATCGATCATCTGCTCTCTGGAAGCACTGATGATGGCATTGACTTCAGAATGAACACTACGGCACAGCTCATAGCGCTCTCCTCTGGGAATGTTCAATTGCTGACGGATGCAATATCCAAGATCAGAACAATTCTTTCTTCCACGGGGAGATCCGACATATCCCGTAGAAATAACTTCATCATTCTTAACGATGACAGAACCATATCTTCTTCTCAGGCAGGTTCCTCTCTGAGAAACGACTTCAGCCAGATCCAGATAGTAATTGATCTTATCTCTACGTTCCATGGTAATCTCCTTAAAAATGTGTGCAGATATAAATATCTCGTAGGGATATGATAAACCATATCCCTACGAGATTTCAATCTATATTTAGATTACTTTCCGCTGTCCTGAACATACAGAACACGAACTTCGTTGTCCTTCTTAGCGGGTGCAGCTGCAGCGGGAGCCTCGACTTCACCATCACGGACCTTGAAGAACTTATCAGCAACCTGGGGGAACAGAGCGTAGCTCAGTACGTCCTCTTCCTTCTTAGCGCGATCGCCAAGTTCTGCCTTGTACTTCTCGTACTCGGGATCGATCAGATCTGCGGGACGGCAGGTGATCAGCTCAGCGTTTGCACCAAGACACTTGGTACGAACTTCCTCGTTGACCTCTGCGGGCAGACGACCATACTCACCACGAAGAAGACCCTTGGACTCCTTGGAAACCATCTTGTAGCGCTCACCTGCCAGAATATTCATGACAGCCTGAGTACCAACGATCTGGGAAGTAGGAGTAACAAGCGGAGGATAACCGAAGTCCTTACGAACTCTGGGAACCTCAGCAAGTACATCGTAGTACTTGTCCATAGCATTAGCCTGCTTCAGCTGAGAGATCATGTTGGAAAGCATTCCGCCGGGAACCTGGTACAGCAGAGCGTTGGGATCAACGTTCAGGACCTTGGGATCCAGACTTCCCTGCTCCTTCAGCTTAGCTGCAACATTACGGAAATGAGCAGCAGCCTCAGACAGGACATTCAGATCCATTCCGGTGTCGCGATCAGTTCCCTGCATGGTAGCGACCATAGCCTCGGTAGAGGGGTTAGCAGTACCATTAGCCAGAGGAGACAGTGCACAGTCAACAATATCAACACCTGCCTGAGCAGCCATCAGGTTGGTCATATCACCGGTACCTGCGGTATTGTGAGTATGCAGATGGATCGGAACTTCAACGTTCTCCTTCAGCTTCTTAACAAGGCTGTATGCATCGTAAGGAAGCAGCAGGTTAGCCATATCCTTGATACAGATGGACTTAGCACCCATCTTCTCAAGATCCATAGCCAGACGAACGAAATAGTCTTCGTTATGAACAGGGCTGACGGTGTAGGAGATAGCAGCCTCTACCCATCCGCCGTACTTGTTACAGGACTCGATAGCCTGCTTCAGGTTACGGGGATCGTTCAGTGCATCAAAGATACGGATAACATCAATACCGTTCTCGATAGACTTCTTAACGAACTCTTCTACAACATCATCTGCATAGTGCTTATATCCAAGGATGTTCTGTCCACGGAACAGCATCTGCAGTTTGGTATTGGGCATAGCCTTACGCAGTGCGCGCAGTCTCTCCCAGGGATCCTCGTTCAGGAAACGCATACAGGAGTCGAAGGTAGCACCACCCCAGCACTCCAGAGACCAGTAACCAGCTTTGTCAAGGATCTCACATGCGGGGAGCATATCTTCCAGTCTCATACGGGTAGCCGCCTGAGACTGATGCGCATCACGGAGGATGGTATCAGTAATTTTTAATGGATTTTTTGCCATTTCAAGCTCCTTTCAAAATCAGGCAAGACCGAACAGTGCCAGCATGACGCCTGCTGCGATAGCAGAACCGATAACACCGGCTACGTTGGGGCCCATAGCATGCATCAGAAGGAAGTTGCCGGGCTTGTACTTCTGGCCCTGAGTGTTGGAAACACGAGCAGCCATAGGAACAGCAGAAACACCTGCGGAACCGATCAGAGGATTGATCTTTTCCTTCAGGAACAGGTTCATGACCTTAGCAAGGATAACACCGCCGCCGGTACCAAATGCGAATGCAAAGACACCCATTGCAATAATAGCGATGGTACGGATGCTCAGGAATACTTCTGCGGTAGCGGTAGCACCAACAGACAGACCAAGGAAGATGGTAACGATGTTCATCAGCTCGTTCTGAGCAGTCTTCTCCAGACGGGTTGCAACACCGCTCTCCTTCAGCAGGTTACCGAACATAAGGCATCCGATCAGGGGTGCTGCAGAGGGAACCAGCAGAGAAACGAAGATGGTAACAACGATGGGGAAGATGATCTTTTCGACCTTCTTGACAGGACGCAGCTGCTTCATGGTGATCTCGCGCTCCTTCTGAGTGGTCAGCATCTTCATGATCGGAGGCTGGATAACAGGAACAAGTGCCATGTAGGAGTAAGCTGCAACCGCAATAGGTCCGAGAAGATCGGGAGCCAGCTTAGTGGTTACGTAGATAGCGGTAGGACCGTCAGCACCACCGATGATACCGATGGAGCCTGCTTCTGCGGGGGTAAAGCCAAATGCTCTTGCACATGCAAAAACAACGAAGATACCCAGCTGTGCAGCAGCACCAAGCAGAAGGGATTTGGGGTTAGCGATCAGAGGACCGAAGTCAGTCATAGCACCAACGCCCATGAAGATCAGGGAAGGATAGATACCCAGCTTAACACCAAGGTACAGATAGTCGATCAGACCGAAGTTATGCTGCATATCCCAGTGGACATGTCCGCCGGAGAAGAACTCGGTGTGATACAGGTTTGCTCCCGGAAGATTGGTAAGCAGCATACCGAAAGCAATGGGTAAAAGAAGCAGAGGTTCAAACTGTTTTTTGATAGCAAGATACATCAAAACGAAAGAAATGAGTATCATGATCAGAACTCGGGGATCGTCACCGATCAGAGCGAAACCGGTCTGCTTAAGGAAATTAAGAATCGTTTCCATAGCATACTCCTTTAAAAGTTATTTATCAGTTTCGTTTGATGAAGATTACTCGATAACAAACAGAACAGCGCCAGTCTCAACAGCTGCACCCTTCTCAACGTTAACAGAAGCGATCTTACCTGCAACGGGAGCCTGGATGTCATTCTCCATCTTCATAGCTTCCAGAACTGCAAGAACTTCACCAGCTGCAACGGTCTGGCCAACAGAAACCTTAACGTTCAGGATGTTTCCGGGCATGGGAGCGGTAACCTTCTCGCCGCCTGCGGGAACTGCTGCTGCAGGAGCTGCTGCGGGAGCGGGAGCTGCCTTAGGAGCGAAATCCTCGCCGTCCTTCAGAGCTTCAAGAGTGATCTCATAGTCGGTACCATTGACATTAACACGATACTTTTTCATTTTTGTTTTTCCTTTCGAATTTGTCGGTTCTCATATAGGACCGTGATGTTGGATTGTTTGGGACGTATCAGATCTTTTTGATAGACTCGATACGGATCTTTGTGATATCTGTTCCCAGTTCCTCAGCGATTACAGCAGAAACTGCTGCTACAAACTCTGCGCGGTTAGGGATCACTGTCTCCTTAGGAGCTGCGGGTGCAGCGGCAGGTTTAGCTTCAACCTTCTTCTCAGGGAACAGACTGATTACCTTGCTTACAACGGAAATGATCGCAATAATACAGATCAGACCGATAAACACGATGGACAATCCCATAACAACGACGAACCAGATTGCCAGATCGCCATTTGCTGCCAATAACATATTGAGAACCTCCTTTCTCTGACATATATACATTGGTAGTTCATGAAAGATCAGTGGGAAGATGAATCTATGCCATTCAGCATAAAAGTCAATTTTCCCGCATTATTCAATTATCAACTATTGTATCATTCTTTGTTGCTTTTTTCAATGCGATAGAAAAATTATATCTCAGAAAAAAGCAAATTCTCCAACAGAAGAAAGCAAATATTGTCACATCGATATATCATTTCAAAGATATCTGTAAAAACATGTTTCTAGTAATCGTCATAAACGCTGTATGATCCCTCTGGTCAAACCCGTGATCCTGCATAGTTGCATGATACTGATATCCTCTTTCCT
>JAZUIK010000008.1:0-11744 GCA_045642205.1 Bianqueaceae bacterium | reverse complement strand
AGTAAACAAATTCTGTATACGTCATTTTCTTTTTACCTCCTTACAAATGACTTTGGGTAATTGTAAAGTTCAGGCAGTTAAATGAACAGAACACCGCATGTCAGGTGACTCGAATTACTTAACATGGAACATAGAAAATTTTTACAAAGCAAAATTTTCGGCAAAATTTCAAAAATGTGATATAATATCTTTCGACCTAAATAAAGGAGAGACTATGAAACCTTTTCAATATCATTTTGAACCCCGAACCGGTTGGATGAACGATCCTAACGGACTGGTGGAGTTCAATTCCAAGTACCATGCATTTTTCCAGCACTTTCCCTATGACATCCATTGGGGTCCCATGCACTGGGGTCACGCCATCAGTGAGGATCTGATCCACTGGACACAGGTGGACAATGCACTGACTCCCAACGAAGCCTACGAGAATGAAGGCGGATGTTTTTCAGGCAGTGCCATCGAAAAGGATGGTCGGCTCTATCTGATCTACACCTCCGTTTCCAGAGAACTCGGACAGACTCAGTCTGTCGCCTACTCTGACGACGGGATCCATTTTGAAAAATATGCCGGCAACCCGGTCATCACCCATTTCCCCGAGGAAGCAGCCACTAAAGATTTCCGTGACCCCAAGGTCTTCGCCTATGGTGACGAATATCGTCTGGTCCTTGGAACCTGTTTCAACGGCCACGGACGCGTTCTGTGTTATCGTTCAGAAGATCTGCTCCACTGGGACTATATGGGTGTCCTGTATGAGGCCCTTGGCTATAACTCTCCCGTAGAGTGTCCTGACTTCTTCCGAATGGGAGACAAGTGGGTGCTCATGTTCTCCAAGATGGGTAATCCCGGTTATCAGACCCAGTTCATTATCGGAACCTATGATGGTGAGACCTTCACTCCCGAGTCCTACCAGTCTCCTGAAGGTGGTCCCCAGTTCTATGCACCTCAGACATTTGAAACTCAGGATGGCAGACGTATCATGATCGCCTGGATGTATGACTGGCAGAAACAGCCGGTTAACGGCTACCATAGTGCCGGTGCTCTGACTATCTCCCGCGAGCTCTGGATCGATGAAAAAGGTCTGCTCCACTCCTACCCTGTAGAAGAAGCCTGGGATTACATCCGCAATGTGACCGATTCCTTAGGAGAAGTTACCGGCAATCTGACAACGATCCCGAACATCACCATTCTCGCCACTCCTACCAAGGTGACCATGACCAACGAGATCTCCCACCAGACCATGGAATACGTTGGCACCATCGAATCACTGGAACTCTTAGAGGATAAGCGCTCCGTCGAGATCTTTATCAACAGCGGAACTGTTAGTTTTACACTGCACGCGTAAGTTTTTCTATTAACGATAGAAGCCCTTCAGGATCCTCTCGCGACGGAACATGTCGCTCGAGGAAGCCTGAAGGGCTTTGACGTTATAGAAGGGTATAGATTATGCATTTCATCTGACTATCTCACCAACAAAACAGCAGAGCTTTTGAAAGCATTGCGTCTTAGCACCGCTTTCAAAAGCTCTGCTGTTTTGTTAATACAGTAAGGCTGAAACCTTATCTCTTCGTCTTCATCACCGCTGCCAGAGGGGAAAGCTTGACCTTCTCCAGTGCCAGGACAACAATGGGACAGATGATCAGATGCAGGACAGCACCTACGGCGGTTCCTACCACGTAGGCGGCGACAAAGGCTTCAAAGCCATAACCGGTTCCCTGGATACCCAGGAAGATAGCCTTGGCGATACCACCGACGATACGACCAGCTACCATAGCCGCTAACATGGAAAGCAGGATACCGATCAGATGGGATGCCTTATTCTTGGGCAGCACCTTGCATACGAAGATCGGATACAGAATACCGGTCACAGCGCCGTATACAGCCAGTTCGAAGGCCATGGGGATCGCTACGGGAGGCATGGGCATACCGAAGGTCATCATTCGCAGAAGAGGGGTGATACAGCCTACCAGAGCGCCATACACGGGGCCACAGGTCAGACCGGCGATAAAGGCCGGAATATGCATGGGGCTGATGCCCTGCATAAAGATCTGGACCTGTCCTAAGAACAGAGGAAGTACCAGACCCACTGCGATCAGCATCGCGGAGATGACCATCTGGTAGATTGTTTTTGTTGTTGTGCTTTTCATACAAACTCCTATAGTTTACAGTGTTTTATACTCGTCTGCCAGTGCCTTGAAAGCCGCCAGAGAACGCTCGATCCTCTCTGTAGGAACACAGAAAGAAATACGGACATGTCCGGGACAGCCGAATCCGTCACCGGGAACCACTAAAAGATTATACTTCTTAGCTCTCTCGGAGAAAGCAACCGCATCTGCCTCCAGAGATCTGGGGAACAGATAGAAGGTTCCTCCGGGTGCGACCACATGGTATCCCATCTCGCGAAGATTCTTCACCAGGATATCACGGTTCGTTTCGTATACAGAAACATCTGCCGTTTCCTCACAGCAAAGAGCACAGACTCTCTGGAACAGACTGGGTGCATTGACATAACCAAGAGAACGTCCTGCACCGGCAATGGCTGCATAGACCAGATCGTGATCCTCTACGGTTCCGGGAACCAGGACATAACCGAGACGCTCACCGGGAAGAGAAAGGGACTTGGACCAGGAATAGCATACCAGCGTATTGTCATAATACTTGGGAAGATAAGGCACCTCTACTCCGCTGAAAACGATCTCACGATAGGGTTCGTCGGACAGCAGATAGATCACATGACCATATTCCTCAGACTTTTCCTTCAGGATCTTAGCGAGTTTGATGACGGTCTCTTCGGAATAGACAGCTCCGGAAGGATTGTTGGGAGAATTGACCAGCACTGCCTTAGTATTGGGAGTGATGGCTGCCTCAAAGGCCTCAAAATTGATCTGGAAAGCTTCGATATCCGCAGGGATCATGACCATCTTACCGCCTGCCTGCTCGATAAAGACCTTATACTCAGGGAAGTAAGGTGCAAATACGATGTACTCATCTCCGGGATTGGTCAGACCGGTAAAGCAGCAGCTCAGTGCGGCAGCCGCACCGACTGTCAGATACAGATCCTCTGCCTTCATGGATACGCCAAAGCGCTTGTTGATGGAAGCAGCGATGGTGGATCTGACCTCTGCGTCTCCCTGAGCACTGGTGTAGCCGTGGAGTGTTACGGGATCCGAATTCTTTACCAGATCCACGATGGTCTCGTTGACACAATCAGGAGCCGGAACGCTGGGATTACCGATGGAAAAATCAAATACATTCTCTGCGCCCACTTCCTTGGCTCTTAACTTACCAAATTCAAACAGTTCACGGATAACAGAACGCTGGGTTCCCAGCTTTACCATTCTTTCATTTAACATAAACGTACTCCTTATCTTATGGCATCCTGTCCGTCAGAGATCTCCTCTGCAGGATCCTTTGATCCACTTTTCTTAAGCACAGCTACCGCAGCGGCCACATCTTCAATGGCAAGGCCAAGGGCATCGAACAGAGTGATCTCCTCCTTGGACTCTCGTCCCTTGCATTTTCCTGTAAGCAGTTGTCCTACAGAACCTTGGATGTGATCCTCACCGATCAGACCTTCCTCCAGAGGAATCAGATACTCTCCGCTCTCCTTGATCAGAGAAGGGATATAATCCGCATACAGTTTAGATGCTGCCATCAGATCGGAATCGACCTCTCTGGTGGTCGGTGTGAAGGTTCCCACCGCATTGATATGTGCTCCCTGCTTGACCATATCCTTCGTCAGATAGGCTTCCTTGGAAGGACATACCGTACAGATGATATCCGCATCCTTTACAGCCTCTTTGACAGAATCACAGATCTCCACCGGCAATCCGTAAGCAATCGCCATGTCAAAGGCATATTTCTCTGCAGCAGAGGGATTGATGTCATAGACCGTGACATAATCGATGGATCTGACCTCCAATAAAGCTGCCAGATGGCTCCTTGCCTGAGCACCGGCACCGATCATGGCGACTTTATGGGCATCCTTGTTTGCGAGCAGATCCGTTGCCAGTGCACTGACGCATCCGGTACGGATCTCCGTAATACTGCCTGCCTCCACCATACCGACGACTGTGCAATGTTCACTTTCAAACAGCATACAGTACCCGATGTGGGAAGGATACTCTGTTCCCATATTCGGTGCGTAGGCCGTAATGACCTTGGCTCCGAAATAATCTCCCGCATAAGCGGGCATAAATCCAAAGGCAGCTGTATTGGGCATGCGGCAGATGAGCCTGGGAGGCATATCACATTTTCCTTCCTCCAGGTCCACAAAGGCCTGCTTCATGACCTCGATACACTCCTTCGGTGTAAGAAGTTCTCTTACCTTAGCTTCTTCAATGATCTTCATATGGCTTAACCGATCGTTTCGAGAATGTTTGAAGTGATGTAATCAACGCCCATCTCCACCATAGCCTCTCCGGCTTCCTTGGTATCGACGGTCCATACATTGACTTCCTGGTTGATGCTGTGAACATCCTCTACGATCTCTTTAGTCAGGATACGATAGTAGATGTCCAGTCCCAGATCATATTTCTTCAGGATCTCCAGGGAATCTTCATTCCACTCCTCCAAAAGGTACTGTGCCTTCTGGGAAGGATACTTTTCCTTGAGGGCAATGAGGTTGTTAAGTGCAAAGGAGATGAAGATGACCTGATCTAAGTATCCGCCCTCTTTGATGGTCTCAACGATTTGGTAGACATCCTCAGGCTCAAATTCATTCTTCAGTTCCAGGACCGCAACCTTTTCATATTTTTTGCAGATGCCGATGTACTCCATGAGTTCGGGGATCAGAAGATCGGAGCGACCTCTCTTGCCATCGATATCCGTCAGCTGCAGTTTTCTGAGAGTCTCAAAAGTAGACTCCTCGATCACCATCTTATCCAGTCCGACTCTGCCGGTATTGTCATCGTGGAAGATCACAAATCTTCCGTCAATGGTACGATGGACATCGGTCTCGATCCCAAAATAGGATTCGCGATTACCTGCTGCCACGAAGGCAGCACAGGTGTTTTCTTTCTCCAGACCGCTGAGTCCTCTGTGAGCGATCATCTTTGCCTGTTTAGCGTCGATCTTGATGGTATTCATTATTACTCCCACCTTTTGTAATCGTAAGCTCATAGGTTCACTATGGCACATTCCCTGCAAAGGGACATTAGAAATATTATACCAGAAATACGGAAAGGATGTTAGTCTTTCCCTACCTTTTGAAGGAGTTTTTTGTAACTCTGATCGATAGCAAAAGCTCCCAGAGGTGCCGTCAGGACAATGGCAAGAACGGCAACGGATAGGACCGTATCTCCACAACTAAGTCCCATCGCCAGAGGGATACCACCGATCGCTGCCTGCACGGTAGCCTTGGGAGTATAGGCCATCATGGTAAAGAGTCTTTCCTTGCTGGTAAGCTTTGTTCCAAGCAGAGAGACAAAGACTCCTGCCATACGAAATACCAAAGCTCCTACGATGGCAACAAGGGCAATGGGACCGATCTTTGCCAGATAGTCGATCCGAACGGATGCGCCTACCAGAACAAAGAGGAAGACCTCAGCGGCAACCCAGAGCTTGGAGTACTTGATCGAGATTCGTTTCGCAACTTCTCCTCTGTACTTCTGCAGACCGATACCTGTAAACATAATGGCGATCAGGGCTGAATAAGTAATGGGGGTCGTCAGTGCATCCTCTAAAGCTACCAGCAGGAAGGAGATACTCAAGAGGATGATCACCTTACCCGTATCACGGATATGGACCTTTTCAAAGAATCTGGCAGAGAGATAACCGATCAATGCTCCGACGCCTGCGCCCAGCAGGATAGAAACAGGGATGTTGATAAAACTCCATACATCGATACCGCTTCCCTGGGTCATACCGGTAAAGGTAGAAAACAGGACAATGACATACACATCATCCACGGAGGCCCCCGCCAGGATCAGTTGAGGAATTCCCTCTTTGGTTCCATAGCCTTCATCCATCAGTTTGACCATACGAGGAACGACTACCGCCGGAGATACGGCCGCTAAGACAGCTCCCAAAATAGCGGCCTCCAAAAGCGTTAAATGCAGCAGCGTAGTTCCCAGAAGGATCATTCCAAGGAGTTCAAACGTAGCCGGTACAAAGCACATGAGCGCTGCAGGCCGGCCTACCTTTTTCAAACCTTCCATATCCAGTCCTAATCCGGCTCTTGTCAGGATAATGATCAGAGCAATCTTTCGAAGTTCCCCTGACACATTCAGGATCGATCCATCGATCAGATTGAATACGGCAGGTCCCAGCAGGATACCGGTCAACAGCATACCGATCAATGCCGGTAATTTGATCTTCTTCATGATCCACCCAAGGAACATTCCAAGAAGCAAGATCAGAGCGATACTAAGTAACATATATTTCCTCTTTCCGGGTCACAGATATAAGAAAAGCTGGTGACCCTGTGATATCCACAGAAGCCATCAGCTTTAAATAGCGGTTTGAAAGGACATCGTCCATTTCCGGGAGTGCCTCATTCCCGTACTCGAATTACTATACTCAGATTTTAAAGAAAAAGCAACATAAACTTTTTCTGCAAGGTCATACCAACGCAGCCATAAAGCAGGCCCAGGTCAGTACACTGGCCAGTCCATTGATGAAGGTTCCCTCCAGGAATTCCTCGGCCGTATGACGTCTGGACTCGATGGAGGCCCAGAAGACCAGCAGATAGATCGTACCACCGATCACGAGGCCAACGACACCAAAGTAGTATACACAGACGATCATAGGACCTGCTACACCGCAGCTGTGTCCGCTGGCTTTGGAATGGAGCACCTTGTTGCAGAAGATCAGAAGGATCACCGAAAGAAGGTAGATCGTCGTGACCATGGCCAGATCATGATTGCCGCTAAGCAGTGCGCCATAGATAAAGGCTCCCACATAGCCGGCTCCGGAAAAGATAAAGGCAAGCTTTCTCTGACTCTTTCTTCCCTCTTTACGAAGGGAAGGGATCAGTGCCCAGATCAGGTAGGCACTCATAGGAAGTACGGAAAGAAAAACAAGGGAGATCTTGATCTCCATCCAACTGGGAAATGCTTCCGGTGCATAGATCTTCAGTATGACCATAAACAAGATGGCAGTCAATGACGGTGCTGAAAGTATCCGGATCAGCTGTGCCAGGGGTCTTTTCACATTTGCTTTCATTTTATCTCTCCTCATATTATATCTGTCGTTCTCGATATCGTTTCATCTAATACTGTATATTAGTTTAGAGCATCACTCGGATTATGTCAACCATATTTTTCCCATTTATCCTTGTTATTCTTATTCGATTCACATATAATAGATACATTCGTACAAAGAGGAGGTATCCATGGCATATATTCGCTCTGAAGTCGCAGAGAATCTGCGCAATTGGCAGGCCTATCTGGAAAGCTATCAGCTTCCCGCCTGGGAAATGATCCCTGATCTGGGATTATATATGGAACAGGTTACCCTGTTGATGCAGCAATATCTCACCTATCTTCCATCCGACAACAAAGATGAGCAGGCAGTCACCGCTGCTTCCATCAACAATTATGTCCGTCTGAAGATGATGCCGGAACCTGTAAAGAAACGTTACTACCGTTCTCACATCGCTTACCTGTTAATGATCTGTACCTTAAAACAGAGTCTTCCCTTAGCTGTCCTGAAGGCATTGATCCCCTCCAATCTGACGGAAGATGATCTTAAGAAGTGTTATATGGACTATGTCTCCCAGCACAAACAGGCATGCTCCCGCTTCACCTCTTTGATCTCCGAAGCGGCTGCTCCTCTTATGGAAGGAAACACTGATGGTGCAGACAGCACAGACGTGACAGCTGAAGTGGATCGACTGATCATTTCCAATGCACTGTGTGCGGGATTTTCCCGTCTGATATCTGAAAAGCTTCAGCTTCTGGAGCATCCGGAAAATCCTGAAAAAGAATAAAAAAAAAGTGAGGAATAGATAATGAAATGGATGATCGCTTCCGACATCCACGGCAGCAGCACTTACTGCCGTCATATGTTGGACAGATATAAAGAAGAGAAAGCAGACCGTCTCCTCCTTTTGGGAGATATCCTCTACCATGGTCCCCGCAATGACCTTCCGGAGGGATACGCCCCCAAGGAAGTCATCGCCATGCTGAATCCCTTAAAGAATGATATCCTCTGTGTCCGTGGAAACTGCGACACGGAAGTAGATCAGATGGTTCTGGAATTTCCCGTCCTGGCTGACTATGCCGTACTGGACCTTGGCAACAAGATGGTCTATTGCACTCATGGTCATGTATACAACGAGACCAAGCTTCCGCCTCTGCATAAGGGTGATATCCTGCTCCACGGCCATACCCATGTTCCCGTCTGTACAGAACACGAAGATTACATCTATATGAATCCCGGCAGTGTCTCCATCCCCAAGGAAGGTTCTCATCACGGATATATGATCCTGGAAGATGGTACCTTCACCTGGAAGAATATTGAAAACGGTATGACGATCTGGAACTATCAGATCCATTGATCCTTCCCATAGTCAGATAACCCGACATTTATAGTGTTGAAACCAGTTTTTTCTGAAAGGAGGACATGCAATGAAGAATTATGAAGTAATGAACAAAGACACTGTCACAGCCATATGGCAGGATGACCAGCTATCTGTCAACGACCATAATCTTCTTCCTCTTTTCCTTACCTATTATTCTGACGCTAATAAGTGGTTGGTATCCAGAGCTGTAGACTCTCGTCGTGCGAACTCCCGATTACTAAAGAAAGCTCTAAGACTATCGAAGAAGGATGATCTATCCACCGTTATCAAAGCGAATGGTGCTACGATCACCGACACATACTGGATCCGCCCCATCGGAAGTACAACTACATATGAGGAAATCTGCTTTGATGCCGAATCTTTCAAGAAGTTAAGTGCCAAGGCTGCCTCCAACATCGCTCTGAAAGGAAACTATCAGTCGTTTAATTATGTAGCCTCCCATACTTCACCCCATTCACCTGAACTGACGAATATCGGAAGTTACGAAAAATGCTGGAAGAATATCGATGGTCAGTGGTGGATGTACAAGAAAGCCACCCCCCTCGAGATCTTCACCGAAGTGTTTATCAGCAAGCTCTGTGACAAACTTGGAATCAAAGCTGCCATCTACGAAAAGGGCGAAAAGTGTGTCAAGTCTTTAGATTTCACCGATGGAGCCATGGTATGTTTTGAGCCTGCAAGTTCGTTTATGAATGACACAGAAGATTACGAAGCTGTCATCGGTGCTCTTGAAGACCTCTGTCCATGG
The DNA here is from genome assembly GCA_045642205.1 of Bianqueaceae bacterium. Lineage (GTDB taxonomy): Bacteria > Bacillota > Clostridia > Lachnospirales > Bianqueaceae > RUG760. The sequence continues at coordinate 2,475 of JAZUIK010000008.1, read as the reverse complement.
GGAATTTCCAAGTATATTCAAATGATCTTCATCGATGCACTGATTGCCAATCCGGACAGACATACAGGAAACTTCGGACTTCTTCGTGATCCTGATAGTGGTGATATCCTGGACTTCGCTCCCCTGTTTGATCATAACATGGCACTGATCGCCAATGGTTATCCTCATATCACAGGAAAAAGTGATATGCTGATCTCACTATTCGCAGATGTCATTCATAACCATCCGGAATATGAGAAGGCAATTCCGAATCTCACACGAGATATGATTGCGTCCAGCATCCAAGCTACCAACATGAATGTCCGTTCTAAAGTTGTAGAAGATTATGTTTATACTCGTTATGAACTGATCATGCAAGAGATCTCAAAACCTCGATGACCCGAAATTGCGCAGTATATTTCTTCCATTGAAAAGCCCCTCAGATATCAACCTGAGGGGCTTTTCTAACAAATAAACGATATACAATTAAGGGAGACAGAGTATTTCTGTGTACCGGGTAGCTCCCGGTACGCAGAAATGCTCTGTCTCCCATTGCGTTATTTCATATGTCTCATTCGAAGCAGAGTCAAGGATCCCTGAATGTTACCCTCTACGGCTTCTTTACCGAACTTATCGACTTCGGCCTTATTCTTTTCACCGTGTGTCAGACATCCGGCACCACCGATACATCCTCCGATGCAGGCCATACCCTCGATGAAGTTGGCATTTAAGACACCCTTGTTCATCTTCAAAAGTGCCAGCTTGCACTCCTCGATACCGCTGCAGACAGCTCCCTGAAGTTCAAAGGTCTGATCCAGTCCCTGCTCTTTCAATGCTTCTGCGACAGCCTCGGACAGTCCGCCGGAACGGGCAAAGATACGTCCGTAATAGGATGCATTGTTCAGATGTTCTTCTTCCAGAGATGCCAGATCGATATCCTTACTGTCAAACAGTGCCTGCAGTTCCTCGAAGGTGATGACGGCATCGACATAAGGCTTAACCTCTTCCTTCTGGAACTCCATCTTCTTAGCAGTACAGGGACCGATGAAGACTACCTTACAGTCACCCTCCTGCATCTTGATATACTTAGCCAGGGCAGCCATGGGAGAAGGATTATGAGAGATATAGGGAACCATATTCGGCATACTCTTCTCAATATAGCTGACAAATGCAGGACAGCAGGAGCTGGTCAGTTTTCCCTTTTCTGCCAGTTCTCTTGCCTCATTCATGGCAACAATATCTGCACCCAGTGCTGCTTCGACAACATTATGGAAACCGAGCTGTTTCAGACCGGCGATAACCTGTCCGACCTTAGCATAACTGAACTGAGAGACAATAGCGGGAGCGATCACACCAAAGACCTTGTACTTGGTATTTCCTTCACTCTTCTTGATCATATCGATGACAGAGAGGATGTAGGACTTTTCCGTGATGGCTCCGAAGGGGCACTGATAGACACAGGCACCACAGGAGATACACTTGTTGTTATCGATGGCAGCTGCACCCTCTTCATTCATCTTGATAGCCTTTACCTTGCAGGCATTCTCACAGGGACGTCTGCGGGAGATAATAGCAGTATAAGGACAGACCTTGGAGCAGGCACCACATTCTTTACACTTGCTCTTATCGATGTGGGCAACATGGTTCTCATCGGAAGTGATCGCACCAAAGCGGCAGGCATCTTCGCAGCGATGTGCCAGACATCCCTGACATGCATTGGTTACTTCATAACCACCCATGGGACACTCTTCGCAGGCAATCTCCAGTACCTCGATCGCATTGGGATTCTCAGGATGTCCTCCCATTGCCATCTTGATACGCTCACCAACAATTGCACGCTCCTTATAGACACAGCAGCGCATGGTGGGAACCTTACCGGGAATAATGACCTTGGGGATCTCCAGCATGTTCTCTGTCAGGGTATCGTTCCAGGCGTTTCTGGCAACCTCTCTCAGTACCTTGTACTTAAGATACTGCACCTTGGTATCAAACTTTTTCATTGACTTTCGCTCCTATTTTCTCTTCACAGCGATGGGCACTGTTAGAAATAACTGACCTTGATCTTCTTGCCCATCTTCTTCAGGCAGGCAGACAACTCTTCCACGATATTCATCTTGATATTGAAATTGATGGGAAGATCCGGATTCTGGTGAGCGGGGTTAACGGCACGACCAACATAGAAGTTGATATCCGTTCCCTCTTCAAACAGCATACGGCAGATCATGGAAGCACCATCATGTCCCATACTCCACTTTTCATAGAGCAGATTCTGGTCCAGTGCATCCTTAGCGTATTCGATGACCTTGGCCATGGTGATAACACCTTCCGTGACAAGATCAACGCCTTCGATCTTGGCAATGGGAGGAATGTCACTTCTCTCGAAGCTCAAACTTACCTGCACCTGCTTACCAAGATACTTGGCAGCAATGGAAGAAGTGGTTCCACCGCAGATAATGTGCTTACCACTCTTGCCCAAGAACAGGGACATCATACGAT
>JAZUIK010000007.1:0-3157 GCA_045642205.1 Bianqueaceae bacterium | reverse complement strand
GCGCCGCGGTGAATACCTCGGTTCCACCGTACAGGTCATTCCTCATATTACCAATGAGATCAAGGAGTTCATCTACAATGTCGGTAAGCATTCCGATGCAGACGTCGTTATTACGGAGATCGGCGGTACCATCGGTGATATCGAGAGTCAGCCTTTTATCGAGGCGATTCGTCAGGTCTCTCTGGAAGTTGGAAGAGAGAATTCCCTGTTCATCCATGTTACCCTGGTTCCCTATCTGAAGGGCTCTGATGAGCATAAGTCCAAGCCCACACAGCACAGCGTCAAGGAACTGCAGGGACTGGGAATCCACCCCAATATCATCATCCTGCGCAGTGATGAACCGATCACGGATGAGAGCATCTTCCGTAAGATCGCTATGTTCTGTAATGTAAAACCTGACTGTGTTATCGAAAACCGTACCATTTCCTGCCTGTACGGTGCACCTTTGATGCTGGAGGATGCCAACTTCTCCGGTGTGGTTGCCAGAGAACTGGGTATGGAACTGCCTGAGCCTGATCTTGTAGAGTGGAGAAGCATGGTCGATCAGATCGAGAATCCCAAGGGTGAGGTCAATATCGCTCTGGTTGGTAAATATGTACAACTCCATGATGCATACCTCTCTGTGGCAGAGGCTCTGAAGCATGCCGGATATTTCCATGAGGTCAAGGTCAATATCGACTGGATCGATTCCGAACAGCTGACAAAGGACAATATCGAAGAGATCCTGAAGGATAAGGATGGTATCCTGGTCCCCGGTGGTTTCGGTGGCCGCGGCATCGAAGGAATGATCCTGGCAGCACAGTATGCAAGAGAAAAGAACAAGCCCTATTTCGGTATCTGCCTTGGTATGCAGATCGCCGTTATCGAGTATTGCCGCAACGTGGTAGGCTATGCAGATGCCAACTCCGGAGAGTTTGACGAAAAGAGTCTCCATAAGGTCATCGATTTCATGCCCGGACAGAGTGATGAGATCGACAAGGGTGGTACACTCAGACTGGGTGCATATCCCTGTGAGATCAAACCCGGTACCAAGATGGAAGCATGCTATGGATCTTTGCAGATCTCTGAGCGTCATCGTCATCGCTATGAGGTCAACAATGACTTCCGTGATGCCATGGTAGAAGCAGGCCTGTGCCTCAGTGGTCTGTCTCCCGATCATCGTCTGGTAGAGACTGTCGAGATCCCCGGAAGAGGCTTCCATGTGGGTGTACAGTATCATCCCGAGTTCAAGTCCCGTCCCAACAAGCCCCATCCCCTGTTCAAGGGCTTCATCGGGGCAGCAAAAGAAGAAAGCCTGAAGTAAATACGCAAATGGGGTCAGAGCACATCTGCGAAAACCCATCACAAGTGATGTGCTTTGTCACAGATGTGCTCTGACCCCAAATGTATGACAAATGTAAAAATGCCGTTGCTCTTTGGAGCAGCGGCATTTGCATTATTCTTTTGGTCCAAGGTTGACCGGGGGAAGAGGACGATGCTTGGCGGTGTAGGAATCACAGTCGATGCGGATGACAGCGACCACGGATACGAGCTTTTCATTGAACTCAAAATCTTTTCCGGTCTGCGTCTTCATTAAAATACTTAAGGCTTTCATTTTTTCGATGGGATCTTCCACCACGTAGGCATTTCCAAAGCCGATCAGGGAGTAGTAGCTGACTCCGTACTGACAGGCAACCTTTCCGGCAAAGGGTTCTATGTCGGTGTCGAGCTGGGCACAGCAGACAGAGTTTTTACGGACAACATCGATCTTTCTTCCCTCCAGGGCCCCGTGAACATAGAAGGTCAGTTTACCGTCTTCCATGGTGTAGCCATAGTTCAGGGGAAGGACATAGGGCATGCCATCCTCCACCAGACCGAGGTGTAATGTCTTGGCATTGTCCAGAATATGGAGGATCTCGTTCATATCGGTTACTTCGCGGTCACGACGTCTCATAGGTTGCTCCTTTCGGTCAAGCTGGAAGATTCATGATAACCAGGGCGGCAACGGCAACGCCGATGCCAAGAAAATGATGCAGGGATAGTTTTTCTTTCAGGACTGTCACGCTGAGGATCGTATTGGTGATAAGACCGCCGCCAGCTAAGGTGGTATAGAGAATCGATGCCGGTACGTAGCGCAAGGTAAAGAGCATGACATTGACGGCAGCGGAGGCACAGACACTGGAGATCAACACAGAGATCAGAGAGGTCTTACCCATCTTCAGAGCCGGCTTGATATCCTTCTTCTGGATGATCAGAAGATAGATAAGAGAGATGACGGCAGAGAAGAGAAAGGTAGTCATGACCATCTCGTTGCGCAGCGAATTTTCAGCAACACGTTGCTGGGCATCCATGACCGTGTTGTAGCATCCGTTGAAGAGGAAGAGCAGAAAGACCCAAAGGTAATATCCCTTAAGGGGAGCGGTTCCTTTAAAGCCTTTGCTGTTATACAGAAACAGTGCCACCAGCATCAGAAGGATTCCGATGAACTTGATAAGGGAAAGGTGGTCCTTCCAGAACACTAAGGTGATCACCAGAGGAACAATGATACCGCCGAAGGAACCCATCATACCCTGAAAGGTATAGGGGCCGCGGCGAGCGGAGTTGATGGCAGCCAGATTATACAGAAACAGGACGAGACCGTTCAGAAGACCAAAGCACAGCGTCGGCAGATGGAAATGATAGGTCAGACCTGAATAGAGAAATGTCAGACAGAAGACCAGGATTCCGTAGATACAGGCAAAGACCGGAGGGGCAGCCTGTTTAGGTCCCTGGTAGTTGATCGAATAGTACTTGTTAAAGAAGCCCTGGCCGGCAAAACAGAGGATCGTAGCCAGCATCAGAAGATAGGACATGAAAGAACTCCTTTCGAATGATATACAGGTATCATACTTCTGCAAAGAGGGAAAGGCAAGACGCATTTGGGGTCAGAGCAACTTTGTGCGTTTTTTCATCCGTTTCTGAGAAATTCAGACATCTGTCCGCTCCGAGCACAAAGTTGCTCTGACCCCAAATGTACAAAAACCTTCTTGTTTACAGTGGTTAAATGTGGTAAAATATCAAGACTTATTGTAATCTGGAAAAGAATTGCATTTTTCAAGGAGTTTGTTTGGGTATGGAATTATCAGACCGTCTGGAAGCGCTCATCAGAGCAGTGGAACCGACAGAGGCAGCTGCCGAT
>JAZUIK010000006.1:0-7010 GCA_045642205.1 Bianqueaceae bacterium | reverse complement strand
CAGGGTATAAGCAAAATCTACGATCGTCAGTTCTGCACGCTCTTCAGCCTGATTTCCTGCGGCATCTGTTGCAAGGATTCCAAGGTTGATAACACCTACCTGCGTCGTATCGGGTTCCGTAACAAAGCTAAAGGTGACTTCAGAAGCATCCTCATATTCCACTACGAAATCTTCAGGGATCAGGATTGCATCCTTAGTCTGAACCAGATTTTTAGTCGTGAAGACAGGGGCATCGCCATCTACAAGGATCAACAGTGCGGAATACACATAACTGTCGACACTTAACTTGACCTCATACTCTCCCATGACATCCCATGTGATCGTATCCAGATCAGTAACAAAAGCTGCCTGATGACCTTCTACTCCAAGGAAATCCTCAGCCTCAGGACGATTACCGCCCATGGGCCATGTAAGAGAAGTCAGAGGCTCAAAAATAGTAATCGTAGCAGGAATCTCGGAAACATTACCACAGGCATCTGTCAGACGTACCATCAGATGACACACACCGGAAGAACCAAATGTAGGTGCCTGTACCCATTCAGCGGTCCATTCGGATGCATCCTGGACATTCTTAACAGCCTTGTCCGGCTCCACACTCTGCTGGGTTGTAATGGTTACCTGTGCATCCTCAGCGGTAGGTGCCTGTGTATCTTTGACCTTGAGCATGACCACATGCAGCCATCTCTTAGAAGAGATAACCTGTAAATAACTGCCTTCTTCTGTCAGAGAAACATCCTTTCCAAATTTATACTCTGCCTCAGTACCATCAGTAAAGAATACAGAAGCATCGGGACGTCCCTCACCGAGTTCGGCTGTATAGGACAGATTGATGCCACGATAATGTAAGAAAAGCGCTACGACCAGAGCAAGACCGGCGATCGCACAGATCAAGGTGATCACATCAGAAGCGATCTTCTTCTTTTTCTTTCCGTACCACTCCGGTTTGTTTTCTGTACGTTCCTTAGCGATCTGATCAGACTCATCCTTCATGGAATCCATATGCTGAGTGACCATATCGGGTATAATTTCAGGAGTCTGTTCCCTGGGCAATGTAGGCATCTCACTCTCAGCAATAACAGCCTTTGCAGCGGCAATGGCCGCAGCATTTTGCTGGGCTTTAAGATTCGCAGCCTGATTCACGTCTTCTCTGACGCTCATTAATTCCTCGAGATCAGCAGCATGCTCATAGGCATCTTTCTTCTCGATATCTACGTCTGCAAGGGTATCATCGATACCGGTCAACTGCAGTTTCTTATCGTCAATCATTTACTCAACCTCATCTATATGGTTTCATCCCCAAAAGGGCAGATTTTTCTTTATACAAAGACACTCTATTATACCTCAGATCAAGGATTCAAGCAACAAAAACCCATAGAAAAATGCGGCTCCGAAGAGCCGCATTTTTGCGAATAATAACTGAATAAGAAGGTCACCGCTCTTCTCGGAAATAAGGAAGACCGAGACTGGCCGGCGGCTGATCCTCACGACGCTTTCTCATACTGGTGATCAGAAGAACAACAATAGTCATAATGTATGGAAGCATCTTATAAAGTTCCTTGACAGCCATGTTGGGACTGGGAATGAACAGATACAGAATGTAAAGTCCACCAAAGAGGAAAGATGCCCAGATGCCCGCATCAGCTTTCCAGATGGTAAAGATAACAAGTGCAACTGCCAACCAACCTCTGTCACCAAAAGCATCGTTACTCCATACACCGCTGGCATAGTCCATAACGTAGTAGAGTCCACCCAGACCGGCGATCATGCAACCGATACAGGTTGCAAAATACTTAAATCGATTGACATCGATACCGGCTGCATCGGCTGTACCGGGATTCTCTCCAACGGCACGCAGATGAAGACCGACTCTGGTCTTGTTCATAATATATGCAACGACTACAGCAATGATCACTGCCAGATATGCAAGAAATCCATAGCTCAGAAAGATCTTACCGAACCACCCCAGACTGTCTGCAAAAGGAAGTGTCTTTGCATAAAACTTGTGAGTTCCGGAAAGAGCCAGAGAAGGAATATCTGCTCCGGTCAGTTTGATCAGAGAACCTCCAAAGAAATTACCGAATCCAACACCGAAGCTTGCCATAGCAAGTCCGGTAACATTCTGATTTGCCTTCAGAGTGACCGTCAGGAAACAATAGATGAGACCCATGATCAGACTGCCCAAAAGGCAGGCCATCATGGGAATCATAATCGCCAGGAACGCATTCATATTCTCCGGACCAACTCCGGTCTCGTACAGAAATGCACCGATAACACCGCTGATGGCACCTACATACATAACACCGGCAATACCCAGATTCAGATTACCGGATTTTTCAGTAATGATCTCACCCGTACATCCGTAAAGGAGCGGTACTCCCTGCATGATCGCTCTGGGAATAAAAGATACGATATCAAACATTCTTCTCTTCCTCCTTTACAGTTTCCTTTTCTTCTGTTTCAACCTTCGTTTCGATTTTCTCTGCGGAATTCTTATGGGAATTGCGGAAAGATACTTTATAGTTGATAAAGAACTCAGAACCGATAATGAAGAAGATGATGATTCCACTTAAGATATCGGCGAAAGACTCATTTAATCCATAAACAGAAGAGATCTCACTGGCACCTTTTCCAAGGAATACCAGTAATCCACTGGTCATGATCATGGTAAAGGGATTGAACTTAGCCAACCAGGATACCATGACTGCGGTAAATCCTCTGCCGCCTGCCACAGATGTGGTAATGGTGTGATTTGTTCCGGTAACCAGCAGGAATCCGGTCAGTCCACAGATAGCACCGGAAATGAGCATGGTACGGATAATGACCTTACCTACTTTGATTCCTACATATCGTGCGGTTTTCTCACTCTCACCAACAACCGAGATCTCATATCCATGCTTGGAATAGTTCAGATACACATACACCAGCACCGTGATCACAGCAACGACGATAACATTGAGCATGTATTCATTGCGCATAAGCTCAGGAAGCCACCCGTTGCGTGAGCTTGCATTGATGATACCAACCGTACCAGAACCGACCGGGTTCTCCCAGAGAATACAGAAAAACGCAACCAACTGAGTGGCAACGTAGTTCATCATCAGGGTGAACAGAGTTTCGTTGGTATTCCACTTTGCCTTGAAAATAGCCGGGATCATTCCCCAGACAGCGCCAAAGATCACACTGGAGATCAGACACATCAGGATCAGAAGCCCTCCGGGAAGTTTATCACCCACCAGGATCATACAGGTAGCACTTCCCAGTGCTCCCACTAATACCTGACCCTCTGCACCGATATTCCAGAACTTCATTTTAAAGGCCGGAGTAACAGCCAGCGCCATACAGAGCAGGATGGCTGTATTCTGCAAGAGAACCCAGATTCTTCTGGTAGTACCAAAGTTTCCACTAAACATGGTGGCATATACCTTAACTGGATTTAAGCCGGTAGTAACGGTTGTAATGATACCGCACAGGATCAAAGCAGCCAAGACAGCACACAGGCGAATTCCCCAGGACTGGTACCAATTCAGTTCCCCGCGCTTAGAAATCTGGATCAGGGGAGCTTTATTCGTTTTCACTCTTCTTTCCTCCAATCTGCGTCATCATAAGACCGATCTCGTTCTTTTTGGCTTCCTTACCGGGAACAATGCCACTGACCTTACCACCACAGAGAACCAGGATACGATCTGCCAGTTCCAGAAGAACATCCATATCCTCTCCAACATAGACAACGGCTACATCACGTTTTTTCTGTGCATTTAACAGGTCATAGATCATATAGGAACTGTTGATATCCAGACCTCTTACCGCATATGCTGTCAGGAGCACCTTCGGTGCCGAAGCGATCTCTCGACCAACCAAAACTTTCTGGACATTTCCTCCGGACAGCCGACGGACCGGTGTTGCGATACTGGGAGTAACAACCTCCAGATCCTCAACAACCGTTTCAGCCAGACTCTTCGGAGATTTTCTATCGGTAAATATGGATTTTCCGTTACGGAAGGATCGAAGCATCATGTTGTCTGCCAGGTTCATATTTCCGACCAATCCCATACCAAGTCGATCTTCGGGGACAAAGGACAGAGATACACCCATCTTCTGGATCTTTAAAGGATCCTTTCCTAAAAGTTCTTCCTTGTTTCCTTTATCATCAATAAAGAACACATTGCCCTTCTCTGCGGGCTGAAGACCTGCAATAGCTTCCAACAGCTCTTTCTGACCGCTTCCTGAGATACCGGCAATACCAAGGATCTCACCGGTGTTGATGGTGAAGGAAACATTATCTAACTTCAAGATACCATCTTCACTGCGAACAGTCAGATCCTTAACCTCAATACGAGGCTTAGGGTTAACGGGATCCGGTCTCTGGATATTCAGAGATACCGTATGACCTACCATCATATCGGTCATTTCCTGAGCCGTCGTCTCCTTAGTCATGAGTTCTCCTACATAGGTACCCTTACGAAGGACTGCTACACGATCGGAAATATCCAATACTTCATGCATTTTATGAGTAATGATAATAATGGTCTTACCATCCTTCTTCATGTTTCGAAGCACAGCAAACAGCATATCCGATTCCTGAGGTGTCAGAACTGCTGTAGGCTCATCCAGGATCAGGATATCTGCTCCTCGATACAATGCCTTAACGATCTCAACTGTCTGCTTCTCAGAAACAGACATATCATAGATCTTCTGCATAGGATCGACCTGGAATCCGTATTGATCACAGATAGCTTTGACTTTCTGTGCCACAGCCTTCAGATCCAGTTTTTCTTCCAGTCCAAGGGTGATATTTTCTGCAGCAGACAGGACATCGACCAACTTGAAATGCTGATGGATCATACCGATTCCATAGTTGAACGCATCCTTCGGTGAACGGATAACGACCTCTTTACCATTGATGGAAATCGTTCCCTCGTCAGGAAAATAGATTCCGGAAAGCATATTCATCAGTGTCGTCTTTCCGCTTCCGTTCTCACCCAAAAGGGCCAGTATCTCTCCCTGATAAATGTCCAGATTGACATTTTCATTTGCTACCAGAGAACCAAATCTCTTGGTGATCTGCCTCATGGAAATGGCGATATTTTTCTGTTCCAAGGGTAAACCTCCTATGTATGGATTACTTTCTTAACGACAAATGGCAGCACAGAAGACCTTCCCTCTGTGTTGCCATTTATCGTTAAACGGGAAGCCTCCGAAAAGACTTCCCGTTCAATTATAATGAATTAATACATCTCATCAAGCAGATTGATTCCATCGATACGAAGATCAAAGCTGGGAGCAGAGATTGCCTCAGACTCATGGAAGTATCCATCGGATACATTCGCATTCATCTCGGGAGTAACAGTTTCGCCGCCAACGGTGAAGGTAGCGGTATCGAATACATGCAGAGTGCCTGCCTTCAGAGCAGCCTCAACCTCAGCAATCTTCTCGACAGTACCTACAGCTGCAACAGCCTCATTGACATCAGTCAACTTAACAGATTCGGTCTCCATGGTTCCGGTCCAGTTGGTATCAATAGCCTCGCCCTTCTGTGCAGCGGTAATTGCGTATACATAGTAAGGAGTCCAGTCGATACGAGAGGATACGATAAAGGTGTTGGGTGCAACAGACAAGGTGGAACCATTGTAAGAAACATTGGGAACACCTGCAGTCTCACATGCAGTGGGAGCACCCATGGAGTCAGCATGCTGAGAGATCAGGACGCATCCGCCGTTGATCAGTCTCTGTGCAGCTTCCTTCTCCAGGGCCTCGTCGTACCAGGTACCGGTAAAGGTAACATCCATAGTTACAGTAGGACACATGCTGCGTGCACCAAGGAAGAAAGAGGTATAACCGGAAACTACCTCTGCATAGGTGTAAGCACCTACATAACCCATCTTAGCTTCATCAGCAGTAATAGTTCCGTTGTCGATCATCTCATTCAGCTTCATTCCTGCAGCAACACCTGCAAGGAAACGACCTTCATAGATAGATGCGAACGCATTGTGATAGTTAGCAAGACCTTCGGTAGCAGCCTTAACACCGGTAGAATGGCAGAACTGAACCTCAGGGAACTTCTTAGCCGCCTCGATCATGAAATCCTCATGGCCAAAGCTGTCAGCAAAGATAATGTCGCATCCTGCGTCAACAAGGTCACATGCTACGTCGTAGCACTGCTGATCCTCAGGAACATTGGTCTTGATGATGTACTGATCTTCGCTCAGACCAAGTTCAGCAGCTGCTGCCTTTGCAGCATTGATGAAGTTGAGGTCATAAGTGGAGTTCTCATCATGCAGGCAGATGAAACCAACCTTGAAATCATCTGCGCTCTCCTTGGAGCCGCATGCACACAGGGAAAGTGCCATAACGACAACGAGGAACATAGCGATAAACTTCTTCATTTCGTTTCTCCTTCGAAATTTGAAAATATTATTTTTACATGCTGATCTTTATCTGACCAACATAAAAAAGACACAGCATAAATATACCACTATTTTGTGTTCTAAATCATACGCAAAGTTCTTGAATAATACACTGTTTATGCGACTTTCAAGTACAAAATGCACAAAGAAACTTATCAGTGGATAAATTCGATTCCCTTCTCAGGATCCATTGAAGCGATTCTTGCCAGAGATTCTACTCTGTATCCCTTCTGGCGAAGACGATCTCCACCCGGCTGGAATGCCTTTTCAATGGCAATACCACAACCAACGACAGTAGCACCAGCCTGCTCGATCAGAGAGATCAATCCCTCCAGGGCTGCACCATTAGCCATAAAGTCATCGATAACCAGGACACGATCTTCCGGGAACAGATGCTCTTTAGAGATCAGGACCAAAGAATCATAACCATGAGTAAAGGAATGCACGATGGTTGTATAGGATGAATCGGATACATTGCGTGACTTGCCCTTCTTAGCAAAAACGACCGGGCAATCAAATACCAGACCTGCCATACATGCAATAGCGATGCCACTGGCTTCGATGGTGACGATCTTGTTGATGTCGCAGCCTTCGTACAGACGTTTC
>JAZUIK010000005.1:0-2641 GCA_045642205.1 Bianqueaceae bacterium | reverse complement strand
ACCTTCTGCACCATTGCTTTCAATTCTTCGTCACTATTCCACAGGTTGAAACGAAGATTCGGATCGAAAGCGATCGTCTTCTCTTTTTCTTTCGCATAGTCCAGCAGTTCAAAACTGGTCGCTCTGGAAGTTCCTTCACTTAAAAGCACACTGCTCAGATAGAACAGATCTGCTTCATCGATCTTCTTCTTTGCTGCATCACTCACAGCAACCATGGTATCTGCTCCGCCATGGCGATAGAAACTGAAGCTTCTCTCTCCATCTTCTGCCAGATGAACGAATGCCAAGGTCGTCGGATACGTATCGGATAAAAGCAGTGCCTCCGTATCAACACCCTCAGAATCCATTTTAGCCTTCAATTTCTTGCCAAAGGTGTCATTGCCTACCTGAGAGATAAAGGAAGCTTCTACGCCCCTTTTAACGGCCATACAGGCCATATTGGCGGGACCACCGCCCGGATTGTACTGATATTTGTCTACGCCTGCCGGAGTCATATCCACCAGCAGTTCTCCAAGTGCACAGATCTTTGCCATTTTGAAACCCTCTTGTTTCATTAAGAATAGGAATATGATATGATAATAAGAGCTATTTTGCAAGTACGGAGGTATCTATGCGTACACAGATATTTGAAACATTTATCAAGGAAGCTGCTCATGTCTCTCCTTCCGAAAGACAGATGCAGTGGTTCGATATCGGATTCTATGCATTCGTCCATTTCTCTCCCAATACCTATACAGGAAAAGAATGGGGAGACGGAACAGAGGATCCTAAGATCTTTAATCCCACCAAGCTAGATTGCGATAGCTGGTGTGAAGCTCTCCTCTCTGCCGGCATGAAAGGCATGATCTTAACAGCCAAGCATCATGACGGCTTCTGTCTCTGGCCTTCTGCCTACACAGAGCATTCTGTCAAGAACTGTCCCATTCCCGGTCTGGATGTGGTAAAGGAAGCTTCCGAGGCATGCCGACGCCACGGCTTAAAGTTTGGTTTTTACTTATCCCCCTGGGATCGTAATAATGCCCTGTATGGTACTCCCGAGTACAATGACTACTACTGCTCACAGCTGGAAGAGCTCCTCACCAATTACGGCGATATCTTCTGCGTCTGGTTCGACGGTGCCTGCGGTGAAGGTCCTAACGGCAAGAAACAGGTCTATGATTTTCCCCGCTATATCGATCTGATCCGTAAGTATCAGCCCGGTGCTGTCATCTTTAATGATCACGGTCCCGATACCCGCTGGATCGGAAATGAAGCCGGAAAGTCCCGCCTTGCGGAGTGGGCTGTTGTTCCTTCGGAGCTTTGCTATCTCTCCGAGACCCAGAGTGGTGAAGGTCCTTTTGCAGGATCCTTGGATGGCATCTACAACACAGAGCCTGCCATCGGTTCTCTTGCCAACATCCTCTACACCATGGGACTGGTCTTCTGCCCCTCGGAAACGGACATGTCCATTCGTCCTGGCTGGTTCTACCATCCCGAGGAAGAGCCTCACTCATTGGATCGTCTCTTCGACACCTACCTGCGTACTGTAGGCGGTAACGGATGCTTTAACTTAAATGTACCTCCCATGCCGGATGGAACCTTTGATCCCAGAGATGTGAAGCGCTTGAAGGAACTGGGCGATAAGATCCGCTCCTCCTTTGGTACTGATCTTTCCACCACTGCAAGCATCTGCAAGGAAGAACTAAGTCCTACTCAGCAGAAGATCACTCTCACATTCCCTGAGTCTGTAGAATTCAGCTATGTAACCCTTCAGGAGAACATCAGAAAAGGTCAGAGAGTGGAACTCTTCAAGCTTACTGCCAAGATGCCCGACGGTACCATTGGAACCATCTACCAGGGAACCACCATCGGATATCGTAAGATCTGTGCTTTCCATCGTCCCTTCAAGACAGACGTTGTAAGCATCGAGATCCTTTCTTCCAGAGATGTTCCTGAATTGCTTCCTGTAAAGATCTATTGATAAGAATGAACCCTTTGGATCTTCCAGCGACTACCATGTCGCTGGAAGAAGCCAAAGGGTTCTATTTTTTCCATCGTATTCTTGATAATACTAAAGGGGTCTATTGGAGCATTGTGCGTTAGTCGCACCGCTTCAATAGACCCCTTTAAAATATATTAAATTGACTTACTCAGGCTTATAAGAGCTCTTCAGAGGAACGATCTGGTTGATGACCAGTTCTCCGTCTTTGGAGTCCGTAGGATCGGTAATAAAGTAACCGTTACGGACAAACTGGAAACGGCTTCCCAGCTCAGCTTCCTTGATGTAGGGCTCAACCATTGCCTTATCCATGACCTTGATGGAATCAGGATTGATGACATAATCTCCTGCTGCCTCATCATAGACAAACAGATGATCATACAGACGAATGGTAGACTTAACGCCTTCGGTTGCGCTGACATAGTGGATGGTACCCTTGACCTTACGTCCGTCAGGAGCGTTGCCGCCCTTGGTCTCGGGATCGTAAGTGCAGTGGATAGCCGTAATGTTGCCGTTCTCATCCTTGTCTACGCCGGTGCAGGTTACCAGATAGGAGCCCATCAGACGAACCTCACGGCCGGGAGCCATACGGAAGAACTTCTTCTCGGGCTCTTCCATGAAGTCATCCTTCTCGATGAAGACTTCCTTGGTGAAAGGAACCTT
>JAZUIK010000004.1:0-58284 GCA_045642205.1 Bianqueaceae bacterium | reverse complement strand
TGATCCGTTGGAGATTCCACTACCTCAAGTGCGTAACGGATCATAGTGAAAAAATGGAGAATTGTATCCGTTCGGATCCAAGGGTCCGAACGGATCAAAGAGCACCTCCCATGCCACTGTATCCGTTTTCATGGAAAACCATAGTAAAAAGCGAACGGATACCACACACTAGATCCCCTGTATGATCCGTTATTGGAAAAGCAGCACTCTATCGTCTACTGTCAACTTCCTGAGTTTTTTACGCCTAAAAAGATTTGAGCTCTTTCCACGTCGGAAAGAGCTCTGTTTTTACTCGTTGTCTTCTTCCTCGCAGGTCGTCTTCTTCTGGCCTGCACTTTGAATAATTCCAAGAATCTCTTCGTAACTTAACGGGCTCTCTGCTACCACTTGCAGGAGTTCCTTTGATCTCAAAGCATCTCTTTTATCCAACAGTTTCTTTAACTCCGCCGTCGCTGCATCATAGTTTCGTTTCGCCTTCGCTACTTCCTGTTCTGCTTTTTCGATCTTCTGATTCAACGTTTCTTTATTGATTACTCTTGCCATTGCTTTTTCCCTTTCACTTCTTCAACTCATCACTGATGTATGCCGCTTTATATTTCACTCTTTCTGCATTGATTCCGAAGGCTTTCAGGATGATCTTCTGCGTTGCCGTTACCGCATGATCTAATCGGTAGACTCCATCTAACTGTCTCACCATCTCGATCTTTTCCAGTTCTCCTATCGCTGCCGGTACACTCATGTAGTTCGGTCTGTTGTCCATCTCTTTCAACGCATCTTTCAGACCTGTATACATCTTGCACCTTAAGATCAATGCTACGAACTCCACAAAGATCTTTGCTGCTGCCGATTCATCTGAGTATACTCGTAAGCTCTTGTCTCCAAGATATGTTTTGTCTCCTCGGAACAGTTTCTCTGATGCGTCCCTGCTCTTATAGATCTCTATCGCTTCCTGCGCACTCATCTTTTCTGAGGTTACGATCACAAAGTATCCGCAATGATTAAGCTCGTCATCGATTATCTGCGTCTTTTCTTCCGGATACACAAACACTCCGCTTTCCTCATCGTGATGCAGGTAAAAATACTTTTCATACGCCGGTCCGAACTCTCTTTCCTGATTCACATGTCTCATCAGGAACTTCTTCATGCTTTCGATCTTTGCATTGACCACGTTTTCTTCCGCACTGGCTCTTGCACTGTTGTAATAGATATGGAAGTATCTGTTCTTCTGATCTGTTGGGTATAGTTTTCTCTTTACTGTCGTTCCATACACTCTGTATTCATTGATAAAGTTTGAGCGTTTCTTTTCGAAACTTCCCATTACCTCTGTTACCAGTCGATTAACAAAAGAGGCCATTCCCTTTACCATGATCACAAAGCTGTACCCGCATTGATCCATGTATGCGATGTTGCTTTTGCTGAAGTACCCTCTGTCCAGGATAAAGCCGATCTTCCTGTAGCCATAGCTTCTTGCTTTATCTAACGCATACTGCAGCTGCGATACATCTACGATACTTCCCGGATACTGCTCGTAGAACAGGGGCTCCCGGTTTGCTGTATCGTATGCGATCGCATAGTTTACGATCGGCAGGTCCTTGTCTTCTTTCGCGTTTCCGTATTCCACCAGTTCGATATCACCTGCCTGGCAGTTTTTGTTCGTGGAATCGTAAGAAAGGTAGATCTTTTCTCTATGATTTCTCTTTTCATTCCACTCGTTCAAAAATCCGGCACTCTGCTCATCCTTCATTGAATTCAGAAAACTCGATACTTTTGAATCGCTGTAGATGTGCATCTTTTCTGTAAAGAGCGGATGGTTGTAGGCGTAGTTCGGATAGTACTGCGCTGCGTTGCTTTCTTCTATGATGGAGTAGGCCGCCAGATCCAGGAATAGTCCGAGGTCTTTTTCGGAAAAGTAATTCTTCAGGATTTCTTCTATACCGCATTCCTGAACAAGTTTCTGGAGCACAAGGAAAGTTCCTATTCTAAGGCAACTGCTTCTGGTGGCACGTTCATTCTCTTCCGGAAGAGCTTCCTCAGGAAAATACTTCAGATAGTTCTCGTTGGGCTGCATCTTATTAGGATCTTCTTTAGAGAGTTTACCTATGGTGACACGCTTGGGATAGGTGTATTGTTTCTGGGCGTCGTAGACACGGCCGATTTCGTAGTAGACGTAAACAGTGTCAGCCTTCTTTGTAAGCAGAAGTTTTCCCGGCGCATCGGGTACGTTGACCAGCAGATCGAGGTACATTTTTGCGATTCTCCTTTAGGCTTAATTAGACCTAAATCAAGTATAACATAAAACCGGGAATTCCGCAACCAAAAGCCACAGAATTCCCGGCTTTTCTGAGTGTTTCGTAGGTGTTTTGTTCTTTAGGTGGAAAACTTGCTGGAAGTTAAGGTTAAAAGGAGAGATCTTTATTTAAGTAAAATCATCGCATTCAAAGACACCGAGCCTGTAAAGGTGGTCACCGGTATTCGACGCTGCGGTAAATCCAGTTTATTGAAACTGATGGTAGCTCATCTGAAAGAAATGGGTGTTTCAGAAGAGCAGATTATAGAAATGAACTTCGAGTCTCACGAGTTCAAAAAAATGTCTGCAGATGATTTCTACAAATATGTGAAAGATAGAGTTATTCCTGGAAAGAGGATGTATCTGTTTTTTGATGAGCTGCAACGTATCACGGATTGGGAAGATACTGTCAACTCTTTCCGTGTAGACTTCAACTGTGATATTTACATCACTGGCTCAAACGCATATCTGCTCTCTTCTGAATATTCCACCTATTTATCCGGAAGATGTGTAGAAATTAAGATGCTTCCGCTTTCTTTCAGCGAGTTCCTGTATTTCCATGATTTCGAGATAAAAAAATCCAAGAGTGCTTTGGGTGGTACAAGAACGCAGGTGTTTGACAAAAACGGTGAACGATATGAGCTGCGCGAAGTGTTCGATGCCTATATGCGTTTCGGTGGCATGCCCGGTATTGCGGATGTTGGCTTAGATCAGGAAAAGGCATTGGTGCTGCTTGACGGTATCTATTCCACTGTTGTGGTCAGAGATATTCTGGAAAGAGAAAAGCGGCGCGGACAGCGGCAAATCACAGATCCGGGTTTGCTGCGTAAGATCATTCTGTTCCTTGCAGATAACATTGGTAGCAGTGTGTCGGTATCCTCCATTGGCAATACATTGGTCAATGAAGGCTTGCTGGAAGATGGAAAACGGAAAGGTGTACCCAGCGCACACACCGTACAAGCCTATGTTAATGCTCTGCTTGAGTCCTATTTCTACTATGACATTAAGCGCTTTGATATCAAGGGGAAGGAATACCTCAGAACGCTTGGCAAGTATTATATTGTTGACATTGGTCTGCGAAACTATTTGCTTGGGTTCAGAAATCGTGACAGTGGTCATGCCATTGAAAATGTGGTTTATTTTGAATTGTTGCGCAGAGGATATGATGTCGCAATCGGAAAGGTGGATAATGCAGAGGTTGATTTCATAGCCACCAAGGCAGATGATAAGCTGTATGTTCAAGTCACGGAATCTATGGCAAGTGAAGACGTTCGTCGGCGGGAACTGGCACCGCTGCAAAAGATCAATGACAATTATGAAAAGATCATATTGTCTCTTGATACAGGGCTTGATGCATCCTACGACGGAATTAAGTCTCTCAACCTAATCAACTGGTTACTGTAGGACAATAGTCATTATTCTGATTTGGCGGATGTTTGGTATCTGCCGTATTGAGTTGTCCTGACTAAAATGAGGAAAATAGAAGATGCATAATATCACAGAATTGTCAGCATGGGAACGGCTATTTAAAAGGATCGTCTGGTCACAATTAGGCGAAATCAAGGGAAAACGCATTCTGGATTTCGGGAGCGGTGAAGGTGTCACAGCAAATCACTTTGCTCAGGATAATGAAGTCGTAGCGCTCGAGCCTTCAGAAGATATGCTAGCAAATTCATGGCATGACTATCCCTATTTGCAAATTACCGGAGATATCCAATCACTAGCCAATTTCGCAGATGAGTCTTTTGATGTAATTATCTGCCATAATGTTCTTGAGTATATCGATGATAAAGAAGCAGTAATCAAGGAATTTTCAAGACTGTTGCGTCAGAACGGATTTATATCCATCGTAAAACATAACAGGGCAGGTCGTGTAATGCAGATGGCTGTTCTCCTGGATGATTTTCAAAAAGCAAATGCTCTGCTCGATGGAGAAAACAGCTCCGCTTCCAAATACGGTGCTATCCGATACTATAATGATTTGGATATTCCGATATGGGCAAAAGAACTCGAGATTATCGACATTTATGGAATCCGAACCTTTTGGGATCTACAGCAGAATCAGGAACATCACGCCAAGGAAGAATGGCAAGAGAAAATGGTCCAGCTTGAAATGCGGGTATCTCAAATTCCTGAATACAGAGATATCGCATTTTTCCATCATATGATATTGAGAAAGAGTTAAATAACTCAAAAAGTTTCCCAGTAAGCTTTCTTGGACGATTAGTCCAGACATCGTTTTTTCTGTTTGTTACCGAGACAAACTATGCCTATGATTGTGGTTTCGAAAGCAACTAAGTGCCCCTCCAAGACTAATCCACTTTTCCACCGCAAGCCGCGAAAATGGCATCAAATGTATCTCCTGGGATCTTTACAAAATACCATGCCATCGGTGCATATCCTACATAACCACCCTCGATTAACCTGATTCTATTCATGGTTCCATCGTTCATCAGCAAGTTAATATGGGCCTGGTTGGAAGTATCGTATATGGAACCCTTTATTTCTGCGGACTTCCATGTGTATTGAATTTCTGCCATGTCTACCTGATTCAGAAATTCTTTCCAAAGAGCCGACTCGATATCTGCGGTCTTCAGATTGCCTGATGCATTATTCCAGTCATCATGACTTTGCCACTGAACCATCTCGACATTATCGCTGATATGGAGTTTTGACTCGAATAAGTCCGCCCCTGTGGTTAGGCTTATGTCATTTAACCTGTCAAGAAACATGATCTGCAAAGACTGTTCACTATTTTCATTCTCATATTCCTGACGAATACATACTCGAAAATCCGTATCATATCCTTTAACAGAGTACACTTCCCCTGTACAGGAAGATGCAAACTCTACTGCATACTCATCCTGCGTCGACCACTCATTAATAGAACCGGTCGCATAACCAAGATAGTCACCGACGAGTTCATCTATTCTTCCTGCATCATCGCCATAATATAACTCAGCAGATGTGTAAATACCGCCTTTGTATACAACCAATCCCATCATGGCATATTCGACGCTGTCTGTTTCTGCTGGTAATTCAACAGCAGGTATGTATACCCCCGATACCTTACTTTCCTCCGGGGCGGTCCATTCATCTGGCAAAGCCTGTTTATTATTGTCGTGACACCCACTAAGTATTCCGATGGCCACAAAACAAACAACAAGAACAACGAACTTTGTCCAAATAAGTCTGATACATTTCTTTTGACTTTGATCCATAACAATCCTGAAGTATTACGCCCTAATCATCATAGTAACCGCAGAAACAACACGTTCCGTTACAAATCCAACCTTTTCATAGGTCTTTTTCCCATGGATGTTTTTCTGCTCACAGTACAGCTTCGCCTGATTATGTCCATTCTTTCTGATCTGCCTTGCCATGAAGGAAGCCAGTCTGGTGCCATACCCTTTATGCTGCTCATCGATATCTACAGCCAGTGCGCCGATCATATTTCCATAGATCTGCCCCATGGCGACCAGCTTTCCGTTTTCTTCGATCACAAATCGATCCTCGGCGGTGTCTAAGAATTCCCCCAGTCCTGCCATGTCGACAGGCGTTTCTTCAGGAACCGGAATTCCCTGCTCCATCAGCATTTTTCTGTAACTGGTATCCCATATGGTCCAGTAAGGGACATAGTCTTCCTCCGTAACCGTTCGGATCCCTTTTGTGGGAAACATTTTCGCTCTGCTGCAGGTCATAACCTCTGCCTTGGAAATATGAAATCCCATTTTTTCTGCAAGATGATCTGCAATCTCATTTATGGAATATTCGCCAAAGATATTTAGTTCCGTCCCGGTTTTGAATCTGCTCTTTATTCTGGAGAGGATCGTCGTCAGCATCATTGTGCCGATTCCTTTATTTCTTTCTTCCTCTGCTACTTCCACATAAACATCGAAGGTAGTTTCCGTTCCTCCACGTCGGACGTATCCGAATCCGATGGCTACAAGGTCATTGATCTCATTCCAGCTTTCAACTTCAATACTGTCACCGTGCCTGACCGCTACGATACGGTCGATACTGTCATTCGGGAAAATATAATCCATGACGTATGTCTCCTTGAGGTTTATATTTGGGTAATCTTTATACTTCTTCCCTCACGAAAAATCAAAAGAGAAAATGTGAACACGATCCGTATCCGCTTGAGTTTCTGTCGTTCTGATGGGGATCAGTGACAGTTTCGTCAGGGTCTTTTCAATCCGGATCGAAAGATGTCTCTGACGATTGCCCCGGATATGACACAGCATCTCTCCGTCTCCCCACAGTTCAAACTCATCGAGCATCGTCGTGGGAAATTCAAAGGGAGGCATCTGATATGGCCGGTTGCAGATCGTCGGGCAGTCCTTGATAGAGGGATCGCCACCTTTCACTGTCTTTCTATCAAGATCACTGTCCAGGATCAATCGTACCTCATGGACCAGGGTCGGTTCCTTCATAGTATATGTCACCTTGGCTCCCAGAGGGATATAGCATCCGTTATCCTCTCCATTTTCCGGGCGATCCAGCCCGTTACGAAGGACTTCTATATCCATGTCACTTACGGGCATCTCGATATTCAGTTCTGCCTTACTGCATCCTTCTGAGATTTCTCTCTTCAATCCGGGCAGCCAGCAATCGTCCTGCATCAGGAGCTGCTGTAGTTCTGCAATATAGTTTTTCTCTGAAGCAGACCGATCATAAAGTTCCTTTGGATCCAGCTGATAGTGCTTTGCCAGATGGGCTGCCGTTCCGGCTGCCTGTCCCAGGATCGCACAGGTCGCCATGACCCTGGATGCCGCCATCGCCGCGTGGGTAACACTGATATTGCGTCCTGCAAACATCAGGTTCTTTACGTTGACAGAGTAGAGGCATCGATAGGGGATCCCAAAGGGAGAAGGACAGTCAAAATATCTGGTTGGTATGGCAAAATTGTTGAATCCCTTCGGCGGGTGATCGTCGATCTTCCAGCCGCCATAGGCGACGATATCTTCAAATTTACCACCGGCTGCTACCTCATTCTGGGTCAGTATATGCCCTCCTTCATAGCGTCGGCTCTCCCGTTTACCGGGGAGCCATCCGGCGAATTCCAGATCCCATCGATCAGCATCATGGCCTTCTTTATTCTTGATATGATCCCAGGTTCCATAGGACAGTGCCACCAGGTCATCGCGGATCTCTTCACAGTCATTCAGAGTATCCCGGTCGCCGCCCAGTTCCAGCCACCAGAAGTTATTTCCTCTTAGATCCTTCATATTATGGTTTCTGCCAGTCAGATCCTGTTCAGATATATCTCTGGCAAAAGAAGGGGCAATATACGGAACTCTCTGTCCTGTCTCTCTGGCCTGAAGCATGCAGGAATTACCCATAGTCTGGGGATCTGCCTCTAAAGGAGCTGCCTCTTCCCCAAATTCCCCTCTTGCCTCTCTGCCTTTTCTGAACTTTGCACCGCTTAGTTCTGCTAAGATACTGTCTCCGCTGCAGTCAAGGAAAATGTCAGCTGTGATCGTATGGTACTGATAGGTCGTCAGCTGCCATCCGGTTACGGAATGGACCCGGTTTCCATCACTTTCTTCCGTGACCTTGGCATCCTGGATCGAACAATTTAAGATCAGGGTCAGATTGTCCTGTTTTTGGACGATGTCATAGAGGACACTGTCCCAGATCGGATAGGTCCTGAAGGGATTGCGGCGCATGTTTTCCAGCACGATCTCTTCAAAGATTCCGGTCTCTCTGGTATTGGAACCATGGGCTCCCAGAGGCCACATCCTGATCTCGGAAGAACAGTTTCCTCCTAAGACAGGACGATCATTCACCAGGATCACGGAACTTCCGTGGCGTGCGGCTGCAATGGCGGCGCACATACCGGAAAGACCTGCTCCGATCACGCAGATATCAGCACGATGTTGGATCTGTTTCATTTTTTCCTCCGAACATTACCGGAATACTTCTGTCACTGAAGGACCTTTTTCCACTCTTCCTCTTTGAATCCGGGAATCACAAATTCCTCGGAAATGATGATGGGACGCTTTACCAGCATGCCATCGGTAGACAAAAGTGCATAGATCTCTTCCTCACTCATATTAGGAAGCTTATCCTTCAGCTTCAATTCTTTATAGAGAAGACCGCTGGTATTCACAAAGCGTTTGATAGGAAGACCACTCTGTAAATGCCACTGTGCCAGTTCCTCCTTCGTGGGATTCTGTTCCTTGATCGGTCTCATCTCATAGGTGATCCCTTTTTCATCCAGCCATTTCTTTGCCTTCTGACAGGTAGAACACTTCTCATAGCATAAAAAGATCATCTTATATTTCCTCCCGTATTTACATCATTGGTTCAATGGTGATCGTATGGCGATCTGTACCCTTCCAGCAGATCAGATACAGATTGTCGCCGATGGACTCTGCCTCTGTCTCCTTCTGATCCAGCAGTACCCTTGGGTTCTGCTCACAGTAGAACAGACACTTTTCTGTGTTTTCCACTGTTACCCTCACTGTATTTTTGTCTGTTTCTTCACTCTGTACACAGTAATAGCTATAGTATCTGTCCGGATCTCCAATAACACAGACCGGAGACTTTTCCCTGATCCAAAGGAACTCCGTACCGTTGGCTTCCAGTGACAGTTTGACATCTCTGTCATCCTTCAGGATCGCTGCTTTCTTTTGCAGGTTCTGATAAACGATCCATTCTCTTCCCTGAAGAGAGGGAATCTCCTTCGTGGAAAGCACATCGTTCTTCTTAGTTTCCTCTTCAGAAATGTTGAAGGCTGCTACCAGGTAGATCGTTTCGTTATCTTCCTTCTTCTGATTGAAGACTTTGAACAGACCGTCTCTCTTGAAAGGATCATCCATCAGACAATCCAGCGTAGGAAGTCCGCTCTCATCTAAACGAAGAACGGTTCCTTTTCCATCGGTCAACGGACGGATCAGTTCCGGATCGGTCTTTTCCAGTCGATCGCTGACATAGACCGGACCACCACTGATGGCACGAAGTACCGAATTCTGCAATGCTTCTTCGTGGACGCTCCAGAACATATCCCAGTCTCCGACATAGAATAATCCCTGCAGCAGCGAGTTAAAGCTGTTCTGCAGTGCATGCTCTCTGAACCAGTGAGGTTCGTCGGGGAAGAAATCATCTGAACTTCTGGAAAGGGAGGAACTCTCTCGGATCCACAGATTCTCAGGTGCCATACCCATACAGTTGATCAGATTGCCATCAAAGTACTTTTTCGCTGAGTTTTCAGCAGCTCTAAGGTATGCTCCGGAGGTTTCTCCATAGGAGGCAACTCCTTTGAAATACATGGAGGCATATCCCTGTCCGTCGATCTTGACGAAGTCGATACCGCAATCCTTAAGATACTGATGCCACTCACCATAAAAGGCTTCGACCACTTCCTGCTCAGGCTTTAATACATATTTCCCGTTGCGTTCGATCAGCTGATCCTTCCATTTATTGAACACCTCTGAACCGGGTTCCATTCCAAGCCAATATCCTAAAAGCGCATGCCAGACACCCACCTTCAGATCGGGATAGATCTCTCTGGCGGCTTTCACCGTATATTCCAGTCCCTGCGGGAATTTTACAGGATCTGTACCATAGGAGCGCAGCTGCTTTGTCTCGTAGTTGGCATCGGACCAGCCATCATCGATCAGAAGATATCGTAAAGGAACATTCTTTTCCTTGAACTCTCTTAACTTGGTAAGGATATCCTTCTCGTTGACCTCATGGTAAAAGGCGTTCCAGGTACACCAGCCAAAGCCTTCAAAGACAGAACCCAACTGCTTCTTTTCCCGGAGGATCCCCTCTCGTCCCATGGCGGCTGCCAGGGTTTCTGCCATTGCTCTCAGGCACTGATAGGGATCTTTTCCTCTACCGATACAAAGAACAGGCACGCTCTTTGTATCAGGGCAGATACCGTTGGCAGACAATTCTGCCTTCACAATGTTATCCTCTGCCCCCATGAGATCACAGCGAAGTGTTCCCTCCGTCACCGGCATGAAAAAGATATATTCATCCTCTTCTTTCATAAACAGGAGCTGGGTACGATCGGGCACCTTGGAAAAGTCCTCTACAAAAGCCGTTCTGAGCCACCAGACCTTGTGCTGATAGATAGCACTGCAGGACATTTTCTTTTCCATCATGATCTCGAAGGAGGCTACTACCGGAGACGTATCCCAGGAAAAGGATGCCGGATCCGCCGTATTCGCTCTTTCCGGATAAGCCAGCACCTTGGCCGTATCTTCCACACCGGCACAGATCAGAGAGATCTTTGCTCCCTCCGTCATGGTTTCCGTACATTGTAATACCACATTTGTTTCATGCATCAGGGTTGGTTTCATGGCAGTTCCACCTCGTATTCCTGCATAGTAAAGAGAGTATCTCTTCACCTTGAATTTTTGTAATATATTGTCTCTATTATATACGATTTCTCTCCCCTGCCTATGATCTTTTTCAGGGAAAGTTCTCCCACCGTGATCCATTCTGTGACCCATGTTCTTACAGATATGATCAGCAATGATATTCCATTGTTTCTTTTAATGAGTATGCTATACTTTCATTAACTTTTTGTATGTCAGGAGCTTTTATCACATGGATCATAAGATCATTGCTTATCTCTGGGGCGGAAATATTCCGGATCCCCTGGACCTTCGTCAGGTCACCCATATCAACTATGCTTTCGGCTACGTGGATGAAAACAGTATTATCATACGCAACGTCGCGGAACTGAAAAAGCTTCGTGAGGTTACCCGAAAGGCCAATGTTAAATTGCTGGTTTCCTTAATGCAGGCACAGGGTGGTCCCTGGTTCTGCCAGCGCTCTAAGACCGATGAAGGCAGAAAGCTTTTAGCCCGTCAATCCAGAGAACTCATGGAGACCTATGATCTGGACGGTATCGATGTAGACTGGGAATATCCCGGCATCTACCAGGGTCAGCATAATTGCGAGACCTGTATTACCGATTTCGTTGAACTGATCCGCGATATGCGAAGCGAACTGGGTGATCATCTTCTGACCTATGCAACGCCTGCTATGTCGGATCTGTGGGCTCACATCGATTTTCCTGCGGTCGATCCCTATCTGGATTATATCAATCTCATGGGCTATGACTATAATTGGTCTGACCTGGGAGCTGCCCATCAGTCCAATCTGTATCCTGCTTCCGTCGGCGCAGGCAATCATGCACAGTGTACCGATACCGCTGTTAAGATGATGCTGGATATGGGTATCCCTGCCGCTAAACTGAACCTTGGTGTTCCTTTCTATGGCTATGCAGCCGGAAAGGGTCCCAGCGGATTTCTGACCTACGATAAGATCCACGAGCTGATCGAAAACGGTGAAGTTATAGAAGCTTTCGATGAATCCGCCTCCCAGTCCTATCTGATCAAGGATGGAGCCTTCTATTGCTGCTGTGATTCCCCCAGGACCATTGCCGCTAAAGCCGCTTACGTCAAGTCGATGGGTATGGGCGGAATGATGTACTGGACCTACAATCAGGATGCCCAGTACGGTATCCTTCGAAATGCTGTATATACAGAGTTAATGGGTTAATTGTGCCACTTGGGTCAGAGACAAGTGGTAGTGAAAAGGCGAGCCTTCGCGGGCTCGCCTTTTTCATTTATCTTTTTTTACCTGATGCCACATAGGCCGGATACCAGTTCTGAAACCAGCCGGTGAAGATACCCATCAGGATGGTTGCTGCATTGTTAATCCCCTGCATAAGTCCTTCCATATGAAGGCTCAGCATGAAGTATGATTCCACTGCGATCAGGATATACAGGACTCCCCATCCTGCTGCCAGGATCCGGTTCGTATCTACAAAGATGGGATTATCCAGTGCCTTGTCCCCGCCGTAACTGTATTTCACATAGGCTGCACATAAGGGTTCCTTTGTAAAACAGGATATCAGCCACAGAAGACCAAATCCCAGATATCCCGCTACCAGTGCATAGATATGCCAGCCGCTTTGCATGGCTGCCAGGGAAAGAAGCGGTATGACACATAGGGTGATCTTGTCATAGATCGTCCTTTCCCTTCCGGCAAATACCAGAGGGATCAATGCGCACACGGCAATGACGATATAGGAACCGACTAAAGGACTAATGGATACCGCCACCCAGAAGGTGATCCAGGGCGCCAGCATTAAGGTAAGGGTTGGTGCCTTTGTTTTCCTGGCATCTGATAAGGTCGACTTTTCGCTCTTCTGCCCTTCTTCTGAAGATCCAAAGAAATCATCCCAGTGGATCATCAAGGAAAAGTCGCCGCTGACGGAGTACATTCCCTTTGCCAGGGCACCACTGCCGGAGATCTCTCCTCGGGAGATCTTCCCCCACACATCCCAGGGTGTATCGATCCTGGTGGTAGCTGTTAAGGATCCATCTGTGACCACACGGCTTCCCTCTTTGGTCAGTTCGATCTGATAGGTTCTTTGAAGATCCGTATAGCAGATCTCCAATACTCTTACCTTTCCATCGAAAGAGGCGGGGTTGTACAACGCTGCCATCTGTCTTGTAAAGATCAGGGAGTCTTCTTCCTTTTCTCCTGTCTCCTTGCTGACACCCCAGGAAGCATCGGCCATGGCTTCAAAGGTTTCTTTCGGGAACAATAATTCTTTCAGTTTCTCCTTTGTTTCCATCTGAATGGAACCGCCTGCAAATTCCTGACCTGCTTTCTTTACCAGAGAAAGGTATTGGTTGGTCCTTCCGGATAGTTCCGGAACTCTGAACAGTTCACCCTGGCCGCAAAAGATCGTCTCATATCCACCTTTTCCGAGAAAATGATCAAACATGGCTGTTACGCCATCATAGTTGTTCTCCGCAGAATAAAAACCACAGGTAGAAATCAGGATGTGCCGTTTACCCGACATATCATATCTGGAAGGGTGGGATCCGCTGCCTCCCTGGGTGTTTTCCTCCATAAAGGGAAGTGACATGGGAAGCTGTCTGTCGATCAGTGTTTTTAATGGTCCGGGCACACTGAAATAATATAACGGAAAACTCCAGACAGTGACATCCGCCCACAGCATATCTTCCAGCACACCGGGCATATCATCCTTGAAGATGCATTGTCCGGGAGTCTTATTCCAGCAGAAAAAGCATCCCTGACAAGCATGGATATTCATTTTATTCAGGTGTCTTTCACGAATCTCGACATCTCCCTGTTCGCTAAGTCCTTCCAGAAAGACTCGGCTCAGTTTTAAGGTGTTACTCTTCTCTCCCTTGGGGCTTCCATTGATTAGAAGGATATTCATACATATACCTTTCCTTTACTGATATACGATCATGCCCATTATACTCCTAATCTGCCTCGCAGGGTATGTCACATCGGTTGTTTTTCTTTTCCTCAGGATGACACTTTGCTATAATGGAAAAAACATTTCTCGAAAAAATGTCTCGAGATACATTTTCCGAATATCTTTTTCGATGAGGGTTCTATGAAAACACTGTATGTATCTGATCTGGATGGCACATTGCTTCGCAGCAACGAACGAACCTCCGATTTTACCAACGAAACGATCAACCTATTAACTCAGCAGGGGATCTTATTTTCCTATGCTACAGCTCGCTCTGCCATTACTTCTGCCATCGTGACTCAGGGAATGGATGCGAAGATCCCGATCATCGTGTACAACGGAGGCTTCGTTATCGATAACCAGACCGGAGAGATCCTCCTTGCTAACTACTTTGATAATCAGGCCCCTGACATGATCAGGGAAATGCTCGATGCCGGGCTCTATCCTATCGTTTATTCCTTCATCGATGGGCAGGAGAAATTTTCCTACATCGAAGAACTTTCCCATCAGGGACTCAGAGATTTTGTGGCTACCCGCTCCGACCATCGAAAGAACCCTGTCCATACCAAAGAGGAGTTGCTGAAGGGCCAAAGTTTCTATATGGTTGCCATCGATGAACCGGAAAAGCTCTATCCCTTCTATCAGAAATATAAGGATATCTACCATTGCGTCTATGCTAAGGACACTTACTCCGATAACCAATGGCTGGAGATCATGCCTCCTAAGGCAACCAAGGCTCATGCCATTATCCAGCTGAAAGAAAAACTATGCTGCGACAGAGTCGTTGCTTTTGGAGATGGTATCAATGATATCGAAATGTTCCAGTTAGCTGATGAGTGCTATGCCGTTTCCAACGCTCACGAATCTTTGAAACAGATCGCCACCGCCGTAATTCCTTCCAATAACGAAGATGGGGTTGCCCATTGGCTAAGGGATCATCTGCTTTCCAACTGAATACACTTATATATGAAAAATACCGCGGTCATTCTCCGCGGTATTTCTTATTTACTTTGTCATCTCAACGGTACAGAGTTCTCCTCTGCACACATATCCGATCTTCTGGTAGCAGGCATTGGAAGCTGCATAATCGGCATCTGTATACAGCGAGGGGATCTTTCCATCCTCCAGGACCATCTTCGAAGCAGCATATACCAGGTTCTCTGCATAGTGCTTTCTGCGATGTTCCGGCAGGGTGTAGACCAGACCAATGGAAGCATCCATAGCGATCTTACAGCAGGCAGTGGTCTCTCCCTTTTCATTCTTCCAGAAGTAGATCATGGAATGGGACAGTTCTTCTTTAGAATGCTTTCTGTATTCTTCTACGCTCATCTGGTCCATCTGCAACTCATCATGGAAAGCTTTACGGAGCATGGTGACCTCTTCCAGGTCCTCCATCTTGCAGGTATATACAGATCCTTCACTCCTGACATGGGGTTCCAGTAGCTTAGGGCAGTCATATGCCAGCATGTTAGTGCGGATCACAGCCTCTTTTGTCTCTTCTTTAGCTTTTTCCATCAAGTACTCTGCCAGAGAATACTTTACATTGAAGGACATGCCTTTTCCTAACAGCTGCTGCTCTTTCAAAAGCTCCCACAGTGCTTCTTTCTCCTTCTCATCAAAATCATCAGCGGTCCAGATCCATACCGGGAACGGAGCCTTAGAGTAGCACAGGATAAACCTTCTGTGGTCGGTCAGTTTCAGCCGGCAGTCAAAGGGCATGATCCTTTTCAGCACCGCAAAAGTATATTTATCCTGTTCCAGTAATTGGATATCACTATCCGAAAATGTCTGACTGATCATGTTCTGTACTCCTCTCTGATATTGTCTATCGTAGTAGTTTTGACATCATAACACGCACCTTTACTTTCGTCAAACCATTTCCTGTATACTTTTCTGCAACTCTTTTCACGAATATAAGCTTTTGCTTCCATGAGCCATCGTTCGTGTTATAATCAATATAATTAATCTGCAGGCTCAAAGCCTGTTCGTTATGAGGTACCACCATGAAAGTATATGTTGCAGCGATCTCCGCTGAATGCAATGAACACGTTTCCAAAGTTGCCAAGCTGGAAGATATCCATCTGATGTACGGTGAGGAATGTATCGATTCCATGAGCATCCGTGATGTCTTCGAGCCCGCAGGCATTGAGATCATTCCCGGTCTCTCCGCCACCGTCGGCACCACCGGTATGATCGACCGGGATGCCTATGAGTATATGGCTGACTATATCATCAACACGGCCAGAGAGCATCTCTCCGAGATCGATGGTATCTATCTGCAGCTGCACGGTGCCAGCGGTGTCGTCAATCTGGACGAGGTATCCGGTGAGCACTATCTGATGAAGCGTCTTCGTGCGCTGGTCGGTCAGTTTATGCCCATCGCCCTGGTGGAAGATCCCCACGGCAACATGACAAAGGAACTTGGTGAAGCCACCAACATCGTTCGCTGCTATAGAGAATCTCCCCACTCCGATCTGGTGGAGTGCGGCAAGATCGTTGCCAGAAAGTTTGTTGATCTTCTGAAGAATCGTCGTCCCATGAAGCCCATCATCCTGAAGCTTCCCATGCTGGTTGGCGGCGAGCAGAGTATGTCCGCTTACGAACCCATGAAGTCCATCAATGCACTGTTGGACAAGGCGGAGGAAGATCACAGAGTCTTCTCCTCCTGCTTCTTTGTAGGTTATCTCAGCCATGACGATGATAAACTTGGCAGTGCCGTTGCCATCGTTCCCAATACTCCCGCTGACTATGATTACTGCCTGGCTAAGGGTAAGGAGATCGCACAGTATGTCTGGGACAATCGTAATGAATTCCATTTCCGCGGTATCTTTGATGCTCCGGAGGATGCCATCGTCAACACCCTGCGTGATGGAAAGAAGACTTCCGTCATCACCGATTCCGGAGACAACTGCGGCGCCGGTGCCATGGGGCAGAATACCGGACTCCTCCAGCTGATGCTCAAGCACTATCAGGATACCGAGACACCGAAAAAGGTTCTCTTCGCCGGCATCCGCGATGTCAAGGCTCACGCTGCCATCAATGACTGTAAGGTTGGAGACCATGTTTCCTTTGATCTGGGCGCTAATGAGGATGCACTCTCCGCACCTGTCCATATCGAAGGTACCATTATCCAGCATGGTGATGAGTACTACGGTTATGGCAACAGCTTCTTTATGGGACGCAAGGTGGGTGAGATCAATACTGTCCGTATCGATGGTACTTTGATCGATGTCATGGTCCTGGATGTCAATGTTCAGTACGGTCATATGTATGAATTTGAGCGTGCCGGTCTGAACTTCCACGACTACGATATCGTTGTGGTCAAGATGGGTTATCTGGATACCTTCCTGATCCCCGAGACCGCTTACCACAATATGGCAGTTACCGATGGTGCTACGGTGCAGGAGCCCCAGAAGTTTGACTTCAAGCGCATCTATCGTCCTATCTGGCCCCTGGATGATGTCAAAGAACTGACCTTTATCGATCGCTAAGTAAAAAACTCAAAGATCTGATATATACGCTGTCTTAATTAGACAACACACGAGTATTTAAGGAGGAAAGACCATGAGATTATCTGAGATCAATGTAGAGACTTTAACCAACGAGCAATGCACGAAACTGATCTTTACCGATATCGACTATACCGATGAAAAAGCATCTACCGGACTTCTCCTTGGCACCAATGCGGATGCAGAGGGAAGAGCCATCGGTGCCGCTGCCCTCTATAAAGAAGGTGGATTTCAGTTCCTGATCCCCACGGGTGGTCCCGAGTGGGATTTCCCCGACGGAAAACTTTCCGAAGCAGAATATCAGAAGTTGGTAGCTGTCCGTGAGGGTGTCCCTGCTGAGTGTGTATGTTGCGAAAATCAGGCACAGGATACCTACCAGAATATGACCTATTCTCTGGAGATCATGCAGGCACATCCTGAAATGCTTGAAGGAGACACTGTGATCGTCATTACCTCCGCCTATCATATGAAGCGCAGCATGATGCTGGCTCAGCATGTTTTTCCTGAAAAGAAGATCGTTCCCTATCCGATCTATGAAGCGGAAGTAAAGCCTGATAACTGGATGAACTCTGAAAGAGGCATCCGTCGTGTCAAGAGCGAGATCTTCTTCCTTTCCCGCCATGCTGTTCGCGGTATCGTGGAGGATGCGGAAGTAGAACTGTGATCGAACTGATCGATTGATCAAATGAATACAAAAGCCCTGTCAGGGATCCTTTGGCAGCGAACCATGCTGTCTCAGGATGACCTGACAGGGCTTTTGTACTGAATATATAGCACATTTAGTGTCAGAGCAGATCTGTTCCCCAAGGAACAGATCTGCTCTGACACTAAATGCGTACTAATCTTTCAAAACCCTGGCACAGAAGGGAAGGAGCATTCCTCCGATGGAATTGCCTACGGTGATCACCAGAAGAATCAGCAGTGCTTTTCCGGTGAAGATCCCTGCCATGGCAAAGTAGAACATGTCGGCGATGCAGTGCTCAAATCCGCAGAGGATAAAGACACAGACACAGAAGAACAGGATCAACGGATTCGTGCAGCGCTTATATCCTTCTACTGCAATGTACATGAGCATACCGCAGAAGATACCGAGAAGGAACAGACTGATCATACTGTCATTCAATTTAACCTGACAGATAGTGTTGGCTGTTTCCGCGATCTTCTGGATCCTGGTAGCTGAAAAGATCAATCCGGAAGCAACAGTTCCCGCCAGATTTCCCAGCCAGATAATGCAGACGGTCCCCAGATAGGGAAGGAACTCTTTTCCTTTCTTCTCTGCCAGATAACCGATCTTTCCGGTAAACAGGTTCAGGCCGTGCACACAGATCGCATACAGACCTACACTAAAGCAAACGGATCCCACGATCTTATTGTCGAGAGAAAGAAACACACATCCCCCGATGCCGATACACAATCCGGCAATGATGGCGGGGATAAAGATCTTCATGAAGGTTTTGAGCTTGGTCATGGAATTCTCCTTGTAGTTGTCGGTCCTACGATTATATCATAGTTTTCCTGACCAATCCATGACGATTACAGTAGATATACAGCATTCGGGTCCTTCTGATCTTGAACCTGGCTTCGCAGTTTCCTTCCGGATATAACTTGACCACTTCAACCCCGTTATCTTTCAGAGCCGCCATGAAGGAAATGTAATGATCCTTCTCCATGGGATGGTCCATTGTCACATAGTATTCATCCTCCACGATCTCCACGTGAGGGGCATGGTCCTCATCAGCCTTTTCCGCTTCCAAGGGCGGCAGCTGGATCCCATGACAGCTGATCACGGCTTCTCCCGTACTGGTAAAGACATTACCGCAGATAGGACAGACGTAGAACTTGGTCTTCAGCATGTTGAAGCTGCGGTTCGTATTCGTCACATCATTACCTGACATTAACTCGATGACAGAAATGTTCAAGGCTTCTGCCAGAGATTCCATCAAAGAGATATCCGGATATCCCTTTCCGGTTTCCCACTTGGAAACGGTCTTGTCACTGACAGCTAATCTTTCCGCCAGTTCTGACTGGGTCATATATTTCTCTTCCCTGAGCTTTTTGATCATTGCTCCGGTTACGTATTGATTCATATATAGATCACTCCTCTATCTTTTCTTTAATATTTCTCTCAGCTGATGATCTCATTATAGCAATCCTTCTCCTGCTAAACCACCTACGCTTCGTAGAGAACGATCTGTCATCCGTTGCTCTATGATCCATCGCATTTCTCCATTGCAAACCTGTAATTCCTGCTATATGCTTGTGAGCAGTAAGTCACAAGGATATATATGTCCTATGGGGCTAAAAAAGTCAACACCAAAAGGAAGGTATCCTATGAGCAACCGTCCCCTTGTCCTTGCCTACGTCATGGACCACAATCTGATCAAAGTAACACCCGACGACGCACAGCGTCTGACCCATATCAACCTGGCCTTTGGAAAGGTCACCCCCGATGGATTCCTGGATGAATCCGGGCTGAAGCACATCGATTACATCGAACAGATCCGTCAGTGGAATCCCTCTTTGAAGTTCGTCTTAAGTGTGGGCGGCTGGGGTGCCGGTAATTTCTCCACCATGGCTATGACAGAAGAAGGACGTCAGCGCTTTGCTGCTTCCTGTAAAGCCTATGCAGAGAAACATCATCTGGATGGCATCGATATCGACTGGGAGTATCCCTGCAACGACAGTGCCAACATCGATGCGGATCCCTCCGACAAGGAGCATTTCACCGCTCTGATGCAGGCGCTGAGAGATGCCCTCGGTCCTGACCAGATCGTATCCATTGCTGCCGGTGCCGGAGATTATTTTGTCCGTGACACGGAAATGGACAAGGTCGCCAAGATCTGTGACTACATCCAGCTCATGACCTACGATATGCGCAGCGGTTTCTGTTCTCAGGCAGGTCACCACACCGCTCTGTATGCCGGTGAAGGCGACGATTCCGGTGCTAACACCCTGGAGACCGTCGAGATGTTCCACGCAGCAGGCGTTCCTTACGAGAAGACAGTCATCGGTGCTGCCTTCTATTCCCGCAAGTGGGATGGTGTTCCGAATGTGAATACCGGTCTCTTACAGCAGGCCGAGACCACCGGTCAGGGCGGTCCCCGTTACCATGATATCGTTGCCAACTATATCAACAAAGATGGCTGGGTAAAGTACTGGGATGATGCCGCTAAGGCTCCCTACCTCTTTAACGGATCCTCTCTGATCAGTTACGATGACCCTGATTCACTTTCCCTGAAGTGTGCTTATCTGAAAGATAAGGGACTCCTTGGCATCATGTTCTGGGAGCTGGGATGCGATGATACCCACACTCTGATCAAGACTATCGCAGAATCCTTATAATCTTACATGTATCGCCATCTAATACCTACCATTTTGGTATGAATTATCCATGGCAGACTCCGTTTCATCCAATTATTATATACGCGTAAATAATAGGCTTTTCCCTTGGCTATTGCCCGGGATCTCGCCTGTCATCCCGTATGATTGGATAGAACGGAGTTTTATTATGGAATTTACTATGATCCAAGCCGGGATCTTCTCGATCCTGCCTCCCCTGATCGCGATTGTTCTGGCATTGATCACCAAAGAGGTCTATTCTTCCCTCTTTATCGGTGTCCTTTCCGGAATGCTGATCTATGTCTTCGGTGCCGGTGAAGGCATCGTGGCTGCTTTCTCTCATCTTTTTGACATGATGTATTCCAAGATCGCAGACAATGCCTACATGATCATCTTCCTCGCCCTGCTCTGGGCCGTTGTCGTCCTTGTGGCTAAATCCGGTGGTTCTGAGGCTTACGGACGCTGGGCAGGTCAGAAGCTGAAGACCCGCCGCAGTACTTCTTTAGCTACCGCTTTACTGGGTGTCCTGATCTTTATCGATGACGGATTCAACTGTCTGACTGTCGGTACCGTCATGCGCCCCATCTTTGATCGTCACAAGATGTCCAGAGAAAAGCTGGCGTACCTGATCGATGCTACCGCTGCTCCCATCTGTATCATCGCACCTGTCTCCAGCTGGGCAGTTGCCGTTGCCAGTGAAGTCAGTGAGACCAATGGTTTCCAGGCATTCCTTTCTACGATCCCTTATAATCTTTATGCTCTTCTGACTCTGGTCATGGTCTTCATGGTCTGTGTCACCAATCTGGACTTTGGTCCCATGAAGAAGGCAGAGGAAAAGGCAGCCAAGGGTGAGATCTCCCAGATGGGTAAGGCTGTTGCCCAGGCAAAAGGTGAGCAGCCCACTGCTTCCGAAAAAGCTCTGTCTCACGGCCGCGTGCTCGATCTGGTCCTTCCCATTGCTGTATTGATCGTCTGTGCGATCCTGGGTATGGCCTATGTCGGCGGTTTCTTCTCCGGCGTTCCCTTCTCTGAAGCGATCGGTGAGAACCCCACTGCCGGTTTGTCACTGGGTGCTTTTGCCGGACTTGTCACTGCTTTTATCCTTTATATTCCCCGCAAGCTGATGACTCCCAGAGAGTTCATCAACTCCATCGTTGCCGGCATCGGAAACATTGTTCCTCCCATGCTGATCCTGATCCTTTCCTGGTGCCTTGGCGGCGTTTGCCGTGAAATGATCGGTACCGGTGTCTTCATTTCCGGTTTCATCAACGATGTCCATCTGGCCTTTGGTTTCCTTCCTATCCTGATCTTTGCTGTCGCTGCTGTCATGTCCTTTGCTATGGGTACCTCCTGGGGAACCTTCGGTATGCTCATCCCCATCGTCAGCATGATCTGTGCTGCTGAAGGCGGTGAGCCCTACCTGATCCCCATGCTGGGTGCGACTCTGGCAGGTTCCGTTTTCGGAGATCACTGCTCTCCCATTTCCGACACCACGATCCTTTCCTCTACCGGTGCTCAGTGTGAGCATATCAATCACGTAGAGACCCAGATTCCCTATGCTGCCCTGACCGCTGCTTGCTGTGCTGTTGGATATCTTCTTGCAGGATTCATCCTGAATCCCTGGATCCCGCTCATCATCAGTACGGTACTTCTGGTAGTTGTACTGTTCATTCTCTCCCGCAGAAAGACGGCACGTTCCTGATCCTCTGAGGATCGTTTTCAGCCCTTTTCAGACCCTTATTTTGCAGGATTTCTGCAAGTCTCCTTCAATTTATATTGACATCTTCCTATTATTTTGTATGATAAGGATAAGTCCGTATATCTCCGAAGGAGGCTCCACTCATGAGCAACTATAATCCCAATCAGCAGCAGCCTCAGAATTATGCTGCTCCCCAGAATCCTAATCCTTATACCGCACCTCAGGCTCAGTACGGAGCACCTCAGGCTCCCAATTATGCACCTCAGCCGAACTATTACAATCCTGCACCTGTTGCTGCAGAACCTATGTCCGTCGGTGCCTGGATCGGAACATTGATCCTCAGCTGCATTCCTCTGGTCGGTCTGATCTGCCTTATCGTATGGTGCTGCAGTTCCGATCCTGCAAAGAAGGCTCGTAAGAACTGGGCTATCGCTCAGCTGATCATTGCTGCCATCATCATCGTTCTGACGATCGTTCTCATGATCGCTCTGGGTGCAAGCATTGGTGCCCTCTTTAATGCCCTGTATTAATGGATCTAAGGGATAACTAAAACAAAAAATGTGGTGCCAGATGCACCACTGAACAGACAAGGGAGGTCTCCCGACGATACTTCGTCGAGAGACCTCCCTTGTTTATTTATCCATGTATTTTTGTGTCAGCGACCTGTGTATCAGAAATCCATCTGTACCAGCAAGTGATCGATATCTTTGGCGATGGTTTCCTTATCCTGTGCCCAGATCACATAGCGATCCGTGCCGGCACCGGGTGTGAACAGGGTATGTCCCTCATGATCAAAGAGGACTTTGCCAGCTTCAGACAGGGTATAATGGGAACAATCATCCAGAGTAGCAAACTCCACCGTCAAAAGATCCCAACTGAAGCGCTTTCCGTTTTCGGTATACAGATCGTAGGCGATCCTGACAGGATGATCCTCCGGTACCGAAGTCGCCAGAAGTCCTCCGGTCTCTACCAGTCCGGCTTCAAATCCCAGATAGATCTTCTCACTGGGCCAGTAGGTCGCAATCTGCTGTGCAGCCCGAATGTCACAGACGATATTGAATTCGGAAACCTCCTCCACCTTTCGCTGATGGATCTTTTCAGACAGTTCATCGATCCCGGGGAAAGTGGAATGGAAGATGCCACCCATCATGACCAGTCGTCTGACCTTTGTCTTTACCAAGGTAATGCCATCCATGGGAGAGATCTCATCCGGCTCTGACTTAAGGAGAGCTGCCAGGTTGTTCAAAGGTCCGATAGCGATGATCTCTACGCTCTGATCCTCTTCCTGAGAAAGGATCCGTCGGTACATACGAAGGGCATCCTCCGGCTGCACAGTCTGATAACGGTTGGGAAGATGCGTCGTAATATATCGGTTATATTTCTTCGCCTCCGGGCCCTCCAGAAATCCTTTTTCAGGCCAAGTAGAGATCGGGATATCCGGATTACCATAGTAACGGCAGACCGCATCAATGGTTCCGGCTCCATAGGGATTCGAAGTGCAGTGTGCTACACCAAGGATCTTGCACAATCCCTGCTTCTGATACAGGTTCAGCATGGCAAGTGCTGCCACATCGTCACAATCCGGTCCGATATCCGTATCCAGGATCACCCGCTTGATCTCCATGTCTTCCCTCCTTTTTAGTCCTTCTCCACCGCTTTGCGATAGGGTCCGACCATACCTTCTTTTACTTTGCTTCCTGCCTTCTGCATCAGTTTTTTATTGCTCATAAGGATACCAACAGGGTACATCTTGAGCATATCTCCCCACTTTTTCTGGGGGAAATCATATTGTCCATGGGCTTTGTAGAAGCGATGATCTGCCTTCATCAGTCCCTGCATCAGCCAGATCAGATCGCGGAAGATCTTCATGCCACCCACTCCAAGGAAATTGGAGGGCTGGACATAATGATGATCGATGGCATAGACGATCTTTTCTGCCAGGGCATCGATCTCTCGATCTGCTGCCTTTTCATCGGTGGCGACACCTGCCAGGAAATTACCGCCCACTTCAGCTCTTCCTTCCACGATCATCTTCAGATTCTCTTCTTCCTGATAAGGACCGCTTACCAGATATCCGAAGGGCATTCCCATGGTCACGGTGCGGTGACCGTTACAGAACTGTCGATCATCGTATGTCTTGAACAGACTTCCCATGGAATGGTCCTTAATGGTGAAAGCTACCACAATAGCTTCTGTTTTCTGGATATTCTCTCTTAAAAACGTGTCAAACCCATCGTTATAGACACACTTACCATCCGTTGCACAGTTAAAGCAGCTAAGGCATCCACCCTTAAAGGGAAATTCATGGATGTTGATCAGACGGACCTTTCTGCTACAGACAGCTGTAAATCGATCGATCATGGCCTTCAGCTGATGATCTTCCTCCCGGAGATCTGCTACAACGACGATATCTCCCTTTTTCTCTTTCAGATCCACTGCCGGTACTGTCACCGTGTCGGGAACAAAGGCCGGTCTTTTTCCAGGCAAAGGCTCTGCAATGCCTTTTTCCATGCACCAGAGCACATAACGGAAGAACTCTCTGGCTTCCTTTCTACCTTTCTCCTCCAGAATGTCATCCATGTCTGCGGAAAGGCCTTTGATATAGTTCATTCCCAGATCCTGAACATTGTCCCTGATGAAGTGATGGGCTGTCACATCATAGAAATGCTTGGAAGTGGAGATCTGCGTCACATATTTCCCTTTCAGATCCACACCGGATTCCTTGATCAGCTCTATGAAACGATGGAGCTGGCAGGGGACGACGAAGGTGTAGACAGGATAACTTAACAAGATCAGATCCGCATTTTCCAGTGCGGTCTTTGCCTCGGAAAAATCTCTCTCATAGGACCTTATCTTCGCTCCTGCATGGATCACCTGGAAGGTCAGATCGGGATTTTTCCTTTCAATGTACTTAACGGTCTGTAATGTGATACTGTACTCTCCTTTGGGACTTCCGTTCACAACCAGAATGTTCATTGACCTTTTTCTCCTTAAGGGATAATATCGTCGTACTCTTTTGTGCTGGTAGAACTCCTTTTGTTGCAATACTCTTTGTTTTCAATCTTTATTTTTCAGGCAAGGATCATCTGAACGAATGTCTCGATCTCGCTCCAATATACAGGAAGGATCTCGTCCTTTTCTCTGTAAAGTTCATGTCTTGCTTTGGGGAGGATGACTTTTTTGCCCTTATCCCCCAATCGTTCCATAAACAGGTCCTGACCGCCGGGGAGGACAACTCCGTCCTCGCCCGCCTGGAACAGAAGGACCTTTGCCCTGATCTTCTTCACATTTTCCTCTGCCCCCGCATTCTGAGTGATCTTTAGAAACTCTGCTGCGGTATTCACAGCGGGAGAACAGGTGTGATATCTCTCCTCCGGAATCTGTCTTTCCAGATCATAGTCGAATCGCTCTTTACAGTATGTGAAGAGTCCTTCGAATTTCTGGTTCGGGTCAAAGGGACCTGCTCCCGGTAACGATGCTTTTTTCTTTCCTACCAGGCGTAAGACAAAAGTCAGTGCCTTGGCCACCCATACAGGGATCCCACCATTATCGATCTCCATCATGGGAGAATTCAGGATAGCAAAGTCAAAATCCTCAGGATATGTCTCCAAAAGCAAAGCGCTGACACCACCGCCCATGGAATGTCCGAACAGGAACTGGGGACCCTTAGCCTTCTTCCCTCCGCGGACGATCTCGGTCAGAAAATAGTGAGCATCCTCGATCAAGCCTTTATGATCTTCGATATAGACCAGACTGGGATCCTCCACCTCTCTATAGGAAAAACCATGTCCTTCCTGCTCCATCAGCCAGACACTGATACCCATTCGGGTAAAGTACCAGACTGTCTCGTAGTATTTGGGGATCCACTCCGTGAATCCATGGAGAAGGACTACTTCAGCCTTTTCCTCTTCCGCCCGGATATGTTCATAATAGAGTTTTTTCCCGGGTAGTCTTTCAAAGTAACCGCTTTCTTTATGACTTTCGATATAGGGATAGACAACTTCCTGCATGGTCTTCTTTAGCTCTGCTGCTCTGATCAATTCCATGGATCTCTGCCTCCTGATTCCTGTTTTTCTACACTATACTTCGCTTTGTAGTGGATTTCAAGAACCAAAAAGACCATCGATGGATCGATCGATGGTCTTTTTGATTCTATATTTTCTTATCCTGATATGTCACTGATAGATCAGGGAAGATTATTTCTTGTTCTCTTTCTTCAGCTCGTTCATTCTCATTGCACGGACCTTCAGAGGCAGTCCCCACAGAGTGATGAAACCGGCTGCATCGTGATGATCATACATATCACCGGTGGTGAAGGAAGCCAGAGACTCACTGTACAGGGAATAGGGAGAGGTGGTACCAGCCTTGATGATGTTACCCTTGTACAGTCTCAGCTTGACCTGACCGGTAACGGGCTGCATAACAACGTTGGTGAATGCACAGATTGCTTCACGAACGGGGGTAAACCACTTTCCTTCGTAAACGATACCTGCCAGCTTGTTTCCAAGGTCCTTCTTCAGGGCGATGGTGTCACGATCCAGGCAAAGCTCTTCCAGCTGCTGGAGTGCTTCGATCAGGATGGTTCCTCCGGGAGTCTCATATACGCCACGGCTCTTCATACCAACGACACGGTTCTCAACGATATCGACGATACCGATACCATGCTTACCACCGATGGTGTTCAGCTCGTTGATCAGATCAGCCAGTTTCATCTTCTCGCCGTTCAGAGCAACCGGTACGCCACTCTCGAAGTCCAGGGTCAGCTCAACGCCTTCCTCAGGAGCCTTCTCAGGGGTAACACCCAGAACCAGCATATGATCATAATTAGGAGCCTGAGAAGGATCTTCCAGTTCCAGACCTTCGTGGCTGATGTGCCAGATATTTCTGTCACGGCTGTAAGACTGATCGGTTCCGAAGGGAAGATCGATGCCATGTGCCTTGCAGTAGTCGATCTCAGCCTGACGGGAGTCCATCTGCCAACGATCATCTCTCCAGGGAGCGATAACCTGGATGTCAGGAGCCAGAGCCTTGATACCAAGTTCGAAACGGATCTGGTCATTTCCCTTACCGGTAGCACCATGGCAGATTGCCACAGCCTCTTCCTTACGAGCGATCTCAACCAGCTTTGCAGCAATGGTGGGACGAGCCATAGCGGTACCCATCAGATACTTGTGCTCGTAAACAGCACCGGCCTGAACACAGGGCATAATATAATTCTCACACAGATCATCGACAACATCTTCGATATACAGCTTGGAAGCGCCGGAGAGCTTAGCTCTCTCTTCCAGTCCATCCAGCTCTTCCCCCTGACCACAGTTGATGCAGCAGCATACAACCTCATAGCCATAGGTTTCCTTCAGCCACGGAATGATCGCGGTAGTATCCAGACCACCGGAATAGGCAAGAACAACTTTTTCCATTTTATAGGACCTCTCTTTTCTTTATGGAAACATCCCGAGCCAAAACAGCTCGTCGATATTCATCCGAATTTATTTTTATACAGCGATAACGCGTAAATAGTATAATACACCAATTCTTTCTGGTTTTCAAGTGCAACTTTATACATTTGGAATGTATAATTATTCATTTTCTGTGCACTTTTTATGCATGTCACTCACAGATATTCATCAGTGCTGCGCTATAGCTGCTGCCATCTCTGACAAAGAACAGATCGAAGGTCGGTGCCTCTTCTCTGGTTCCATTTCTTCTGGTAACCGTATATTCCATCCGTACACGGACCAGGAAACAATCCTCGCCACAGGGCAGATAATGCAGTACAACACAGTCTTTCAGATCACACTGCGTGGAGCGGGTCCAGCTAAGTCCATCCTGAAACTCGACCATACGCTCGTACAGATCACTTCCGTAAAGAAGATAACTACCGAAACTGCTCCAGTTTTCCGATACGGAATTACCGTAATTGGATGCATAACGGATATATCTCTGAGAATAATCTCTCAAGAACTCCATTCTCTCTTCACTGATCGTTTCACAGCTCCATCCAAAGGACAGGGTTCCATTTTCGAAAACTTCAGGATCTGTATAGACATTACCGTTTTCTTCCGCCTGGATCGTCAGTTCTCTGGTGTACAGATCAGGGACCACATAAGTGCGAAGAGAAGGATATACATAATCTCCGATATACTCTTCCACTCCGTTAGGCTTGGGAAGGGCTTCCTCATTGGAAAGATATGCCTCTGTCACAGCTGCTCCGCAGATAGACAAAGCTGCCGCACTGGATGCCTGGATCGTTATGGTCCTGGGCATTTCCGTGCGCTCATAGACAAAGTTACTGCCATCCGCTACGGTCGGTTCCAAAACCTCTCCATCCGGCATCTGCACATGGATCTCCAGATTTCCGTAGATCCCTTTGATCGTATAGACTGATGTTTTCAGCGGGTTCTCGAAGGTCTTCTCCAACTCGGTGAGTTTATCGAAGAAAGTGGTTTCTGTCTCATACTC
The DNA here is from genome assembly GCA_045642205.1 of Bianqueaceae bacterium. Lineage (GTDB taxonomy): Bacteria > Bacillota > Clostridia > Lachnospirales > Bianqueaceae > RUG760. The sequence goes on along the minus strand of JAZUIK010000004.1, from coordinate 29,722 downwards.
TCTTAAGAGCACAACGCCATTGATCGTGATCGCAGCTTCACTGGGTGCCGTTACTTTGACCTCTCTGGTCGCAGGGATAAACTCTTCTGCCAGAGTTACTGCAGCCACCTGCCAGGTGTTATATCCGAATCCCGCATCTCCGCTGTTTTCTAGCGTCAAAACCGCCAGATCGCTTCCACCTTCACGGATCGTATAGACAGGCTTCTCATCCGTATATACCTGAGCGCGGCTTCCGCTGCGTCTTCGGATCGAGATATTCTGTCCACGGATCGCCTCAAAGCACTGAGATGCAATGGCTTCACTGTTTTCGAATTCCGTCGTGGGGAACAGATCGGCCGACTGAATGACCAGTTTTTCCAGATATGCATCATCCACTGTTTCCATAAAAGCTTCAGCTGTCAGGTTCGGTCTGGAATCCTCAAAGCTTCCCAGGAATTTCCAGAAGACTACCAAAGCAATACCGATCATAATGATCGCGGTAACAAAGTAGATCAATAATCCCTTTTTGAAGGAACGAGCTTTATTCTTTTTCATTTCTCATTCCTCCTTACTCTGTTTGCATCGGCATGACCAGAAAGCCTGTCGGCAGCATTCTGGGGCCAATCACGGATGCACAGGTATTCACGATCTCGCCGTTGTAGATCATCATGGAAGAGGATCCGCCATCCAGATTCGATGCATTGACTGCGCCGTATTCCAGCATGATATCCACCAGATCCTCCAGTGTAGCACCGGGACTATAGATCTGACGCCCTTCGATGACCAGAAGGAGTACCGCGCCATCCGATCTCTGACCGATGGCTGTTCTGGGGTTGACTCCGCTGAAAAAGGTTCCGGAATCATTCTGCGGAACACCGTTGATGATAAGGCTGGGGCCGAAATGACATCCAAATTCCATATTCATCGCCAAACATTCCTGGGGTGACATGGTTCCTACCAAAAGACGATGGTCCTTATCAAAACCGACCATAGCCTGAGAACCTCCGTTCTCTCCCCAGGCGATCGCTCCCTTATAGATAACGGCACCTTCGGGAATTCCACCCAGACCCTCACCATTCGGGTCTTCAAAGCCTCCGCCATTGATCGCTGCGACAGCTCCGAAGGAATTATACATCTGCATCAATGTCAGACCTTTATCGCCATAAGTACTCGGCCTTCCCAGTGCCATACGGGAAGGATCCAGAACGATCATCATATACCCACTGTAGGTAGGTCCATGGACCTCTTCGACAATGATACCGTCTCCGTCCGGATCCTGTTCATATACCTCCTGCGTTTCCTGTTCCACAGGAACCTCTACCACTTCTCCTGCCTCATTCAGCACAGGATCTTTGGTCTTCTGAGCGGTAATCTGGATCAGGTCCGTATTGGTCACCTGAATCTGAGATTCCATGGAGGCCTGCTTGGAAGCCAGATATTCCTCCACCTTTTCATGAGGAAGAAACAGATCCGGCACCCAATAGACCGCACTGGTCTCATTGAAGGACAAGGTCACGATCCGGCGAAGAGATTCGCTGGGTCCTCTGAACACAGCAAACAGAGTACCTATCAGAGCGATCACAACAATGATCAAAGTCACACCAAGGGTGGCCAACACTCTTCCCAGGGTCTTCAAAGCGCCTCCGGATTTTTTTTCCGGCGTCGTTTCATTTGACATAGTATTCTAAAACTCCTCTTATAAAGATTCGTTGGGCAATTTATTTTAACAGGTCACGGATCATCTGTCCGTCAAAGACTACCTGCGTCTTATTTTCTGCTTCGATCTGATACAGAGCGTTGGCTGCAATATGTTCTGCTGCCTGCTCGATATCGCGGATACCGGAAGTATGCTCATAGACCTCCATAACAGCGTCCAGTGCATCTTCCGTCAGAACGATCTCTTCACTTAGAAGACCGATGCGCTTCAATACCTTAGGCATAGCAAAGCGTGTGAAGATCTGTCTCTTCTCTTCCATAGTGTAATCCGGCAGTTCGATGACCGCGAAACGGGACATCAACGGTGCGCTGATGGCATTGCGATCGTTGGCTGTTGCCACCGCATATACACCGGCTGTAGGAATATTACACTCTACATAATTATCGGTAAAACCAAGGTTATCCAGCAACGTCAGCAAAACATCGGCAGGGTTGCCATTACCCTTTCCGGAGGATGCCTTATCCAGCTCGTTGATAATAAAGACCAGGTTGGAGCTCTCCGCATTCGAAAAGGCTTCCATGATCAGACCGGGCTTGGCATTGGCATAGATACGGGAGCTGCCCGTCAGCTGTTCCGGGTCGTTGATGGAGCTCATTTCCAGCGTCGTCCAGGAGATCTTCAGGATCCTGGCGATCGCATAAGCGATCTGAGACTTACCGGTTCCGGCTGGTCCGATAATCAGAATACCGTATGCGGGTAAAGTATGGGTACGATTGATCTGGATAATGGTCTCGATGATCCTCTGCTTGACTCTCTCCAGTCCATAGAGTTCCTCATCCAGGATCCTTCTTGCCTCCACCGGATCGATGGGCTCAAAATTCGTATTCTTCCACTGGATATTCAGCATCATGGACAGCGCTCTCTGGGCATGACGTCTTTCTTCCGGCGTAACCTCGGAGGACTTTGCCACTGCCAGATTTCTTCTGGCCCACAGGCGGATATTATCGGGAAGGGTACTGCCTGCACAGGTCAGATAGTCCGTAATACTCTGGATACTGGTCAGCTTCATGCTGTCAGCATCTTCTTCATCCTCGATATTTCCTTCTGTTTCCTGGGGTGCATCACTCTGGAACAGACGGTCCATCATAAACTGAAGAAATCCGTTCTCACCGGAAAGCTTCGCACCGCGCATGGCGATACCTGTCTCCTTGATCTTATAGACTGCATAGCCCTCTTCCGTATCGGCACCGCTCAAACGGACCATAATATGATTTTCACCCAGCCACTTGGTCAGACTGACAAAACGGGCATCGATCTTCAGGATATTGCAATCCTTGTTCTCCCCCTCACATGTGAAGGCGGTTCCCTTTACCGGGCTTAAGAACATACCGGAGGTATGGTGTGCCATTTTGACAGTTTTGTTGTCCAGCACCATAATGGGGTGCTCCGGATCGGCTGTCTTATTGCTGCTTAGGAAGATCTCATAGGTCGCTTCAACTTTGACGGCTTCCTTCTTCTCACTGCTGAAATCAAAAACGGGCATAGCGGCTCCTTTGAATCTATATACGTAATCACACTATTATACAATAGTTTACAAATCCCTTCAATGCCGGGAGTCTCATCACTTTGTACTTATCCGTAACTTATCGCTTTGTGATCACGATATCTTCGAGCTTTCTCTTTGGTACATAGTGTACATTGGCTTCATCACGATAATATTTGACAGAGTCGCCCTCTTCGACCTCCACGATCTTCACTGTCTCCATGGGCTTTCCCAGAGCGATCACCAGCTGCGGAAGGATATCCTCCGGCAGTTCCAGTTCTCCGGACAGCTTTCCTGCAGCAAAACTTCCGATCATACATCCGCCAAGTCCCATTTCGGCAGCTCTCAAGAGAATCGTCTGGGCTGCAATGCCCACATCCTTCTGAAAAGCCTGGATCTGATCAGAAATGGTTTTATTGATACAGACGACAATAAAGGCTGTGGGCTTTTTCCCTTCAAAGGGAAGGTTTAGTTCAGGGAGCGCTCCCGCCCACTTGGTCTGTGCCTGTATCTTTGCCACCTCGTCTGTTTCGTTCGCTGCATAGTAGCAAAGAGGCTGCGCATTCCGACTGCTGGGCGTCAGTCTGGCATGATCGATCATGTCCAGTAATTCTTCCATGGTGATCTTTCTGGACTCATCGAATCCACGGTAACTTCTGTTTTGTAACACCAGATCCTTCAGCATCATTTTGTTGTTCTCCTTTATTGTTCATTCCGATTTTCTGCATCGATATTTCCTATATCTTATCGGATATCTCTTTCACATGCAAATGATCTCTTCCCTATATGATTAACATATTTCCAATCGAGTGGTATAATACAAGCCATCCAAATGGTCGTTTTCATATGACCATCCTGTTGGCAATCTCATCTCATCAAGGAGGAGAATTTGATGAAAAAAATTATTGCCGTTTTACTTGTTTTTGCCCTTTCCCTTGGATTAATGGCTTGCGGTTCCCAAAAGACAACAGTCCTTACCGAAGGTGATAATGCCGAAGAGATCAACACCGAAAGCGCTGGTGGCTGGACCATTGAAGAAGCCAAAGAGATCGAACTTCCCGCTGAGGCCAAAGCTGCTTTCGAAAAAGCACTGGATGGCTATACCGGCGCCGGTCTGACACCCATTGGCTATCTTGGCTCTCAGGTTGTAGCCGGAACCAATTACAAGATCCTTTGCCGTGAGACCCTCGTTACCGCTGATCTCATCACCAAGATCTCTGTTGTTACCGTTTATGCTGATCTGGAAGATAATGCCGAGATCCTGGACGTGACCGAGGTCGATCTGATCTCTTTCCTTGGTAATACCAACGAGTTCACCAATGAGACCCTGCTTGGAGGCTGGATGGTGGATGATGCTTTCGGAGCAGGTCTTGAGGGTGACTGCAAGAATGCGTTTGAAGCTGCCATCGCCGATTATACCGGTGTTGGATTCGAGCCCATCGCTCTGCTCGGTATCCAGGTCGTTGCCGGCGTCAACTATACCGTACTGTGCAAGGCTGTCACCATGACCGCTGAGCCACAGACCGGTCTGTGCGTTGTCACGATCTATGCCGGAGTGGACGGAACCAATCAGATCACCTCTGTGGATGCTTTCGAGTATTAACATCTCCCGAAGTTTTGGAGTCTGACCCTGTTTTAGAACCCGAATACGATCAAAAAACCTATGGTCCTTTCAACATGAATCTACTTCATTTTGAACGAGCCATAGGTTTTTTTGTCTTTTTACTTCTTGATCCGATTCAGACGCTTATTCAGTTTCAGGATCTCTTCTTTGGTGGGCGTATTCAAGCCTGCAGTCTTCAGCATGGAGATCATACGCTTGACTGTAAATCCACCCATCATGGCGAACAGGGCATCCTTATTTTTCATCATGGCACCCATATTCATTCCACTACCCTTCTTCTTTCCGGACTTCTTATCCTTCTTGGGCATCAGTTTCTTCACAAACAGTCCCAGCATCAAAACAGCCATGGGATGTTTGGTCACATCACTTAATTTATCGTTAATGGAAAAACGTCCCTCAGGAGTCGTAATGTCGAACCAGTTGATGACAACGCCGGTCTCCTTCATGACATAGGCGTCATTGAACTTCTCCACTTTGACGATTCGGGAGGTATCTTCGCACTCTCTTGCAACTGCCTTCAGTTCAGTCTCTCCCTTGTTGGGAACCTGGAAATAGAAGAAGTGCTCCTTGCTTTCCTGCTTACCCAGAGATTCTCCATTGGCAAACAGTTCCACTTCAGGCAGGTTGGAATAGACGGTCACCTTGGTGACATCCTCCACACGGTCCACATAGCGCTTACCACAGATATGTACGAAGGGCACATCAGAAAGCCAAGCCTTGTAAGCATAGAAAGCATCCTTTTTATACTTACGATCAAAGGTCACCAGACCCTTGTGGTTCATACCATCTTCGCCGCCTTCACTTCTGGCGTCCGCAGCAAAGTCAAACATATTCCAGCAATGGGTTGCCCAGATATACTCTCTGCTAAAGAGCTGCTTGATCAGTTCCTCATGGTAGAAGGCCTGATATTCTTCCGTATAGTCACCCTGCTGAGGATCGGAAGTATGCCAGTTCAGCGCTTCCGCACCATACTCGGACATACCGACAGGAATGGTGGGATGCTGTGCATGGAATTTGTCCATCCAGGGACCATTCATGGTGGTATCACCGCCATACCATCCGAAATAATGGTTCCAGGACAATACATCCGGAATCTCCAGATAGGGGCTGTCAGTGGGACACATGGAAACGACTGCCATGGTGGTCTTTCTGGTCTTATCCATCTCATGGACAAGATCGTTCAGGATCCGATGATTTTCCAGAAGATCCGGATCGGAATCTCCTCCCATGGTGATCTCGTTGGAAAGTCCCCATACGAAAATACTGGGATGGTTATAGTTCTGCGTGATCAGTTCTTTCATCTGAGAGATCGTATTCTCTCTGCCATCAGGCATATGGCGGCTGATATAGGGGATCTCTGCCCAGATGACCAGACCGCGCTCATCGCACAGATCGTAGAACACCTGATTGTGCTGATAATGAGCCAGACGGATGGTGGTAGCACCCAGCTCACAGATCAGATCCATGTCTTCGATGTGATGCTCGGGAAGAAGGGCATTACCGATCTCCGGCCGATCCTGATGACGGCTGACACCGCGAAGGGGATAGCTCTTTCCATTCAGGATAAATCCCTTATCCGGGTCGATCTCAAAGCTGCGGCATCCGAAACGGACCTCTCTCTCATCGACTACGACATCTCCGCTGATCAAAACTGCCTTAGCAGTATACAGGAAGGGATCCTTAAGACCATTCCACAGATGAGCTTTTTCAATGGTAAACTCTGCCGTCTCGCCCACTGCAAGAGTCTTCTCCAGGATCTCTTTTCCCTCTTCCTCGATGCTGTAACGGATCTTTTCTCCGCCTTCTGCATTGGAGATCCAGGTCTCGATGGTAACCTTGGCATCTTCACCTTCCATAACGGGAGTGACCTTGATCGCCTGACTTCCCAGATGGTCCAGATCGAAATGAGTCTTCGGTACTGTGATCAGATTGACATTACGATAGATACCGCCATAGAAGGTAAAATCCGCCATCTGAGGATAGATACGGTCGTTGGCAGAGTTATCGACTGCAACGATCAGAAGATTCTCGTCCTGGAGCAGGTCCGTGATATTGACGCGGAAGGTAGAATAACCTCCATCATGATGGGCAGCAAGTTTGCCATTGACATAGACATCTGCAGAAGCATTGACGCCTTCAAATTCCAGATAGACCAAGTCCCCTTCGCATTCTGCTTTCGTAAGATACTTTGCGTACAGACAGGTACCACGGTAGAAATCTCCGCCGCCATCCTGTCCATCCTTACCATTCCAGGTATGGGGAAGGTCAACCTTTTCCCACTTTTCTTCCTGCAGCACCTTGGCATTGTTTTCTGCCAGTGTCAGGTCCTTTGTAAATAACCACTGTTGATTGATCGTTGTTTTCATTGTTTCCTCCACGGAATTAGAAGATATTCATTCGTCATGCGTCATATCTTCCGACTCTATTAATCAAACTATATCATTTTTCTATGCGCCTGCCAACAAAAAAAGCTGCGAGAAACTCTCTTCCATCCGAAGAGTTCATCTCTCACAGCTTTTATCATCTCAGTAAGTACTGAGACATCAGAAAATCGATTGGATCAACCCTTGACCGATCCTTCCGTAACACCTGCAATGATGAACTTGCTCAGCAGCAGGTATACGACCATAACAGGAAGGATAGCCATCAGAATGAACATGTAAACCTTACCCATATCAAACTTGGAGTAGTCTGCAGAACGCAGCTGAGCGATCATGATGGGCACGGTCTTCATTTCTGCCTTGTCCAGCAGCAGAGCGGGAGTAAAGTAGTTGTTCCAGGAAGAAACGAAGGAGAAGATCAGCTGAACGGCAACAGCGGGCTTCATGATGGGAAGCACGATGCGGTTGAAGGTATAGAATTCGTTGGATCCGTCGATTCTGGCTGCCTCAACGAGTTCGTAGGGAAGGACACTCTCCAGGTACTGCTTCATGTAGAAGAAAACAACAGGAGCAGCGATACTGGGAACGATCAGAGGAAGGTAATTGTTGGTAAGATCCATCTTGTTAACAAGCTGAACGAAACCTACAGCACCGACCTGAGGAGGAATGGTCATGATCGCCATGATGAAAGCGAAGAGGGCCTTCTTACCCTTGAAATCGTAAACATGGATGCCATATGCGGTCAATGCAGAGAAGTAAGTTGTCAGAAGAGAACTTGCACCTGCAATGAACAGGGAGTTCAACATACCTCTGGGGATGTTGATGGAGGCATCGGTCCAGGCGTTCTTCAGATTGTCCCAGAAATGTTCCTGGGGAAGCAATCTGAAGCCTGCCTGGAGCTGACCATTGGATCTGGTTGAGTTAATGATCAGCATGTAGAAGGAGAAAAGACACAAAATTGTCAGGAAAATCAGAATAGCGTAGACAACAATGCGGGCAAGCAGCAGCTGTACTCTGCCCTTTTCATTCATATTATCATATTTCTTCATTTTATCGTCCTCCGTATCTTAGCGCTGGGGCTTGTCCTTGTACTGCTTGCTCAGAGATCCGTAAACAACAAGGCTCAGGGATCCGGAGATCAGGAACAGGATGGTACTGACCGCACCGGCCATACCATAATTCTTACTGGTGGACAGATAATTATTCAGCTGCATGACCATGGTGAAACTGGTTCTGTTAGGTGCACCCTTTGCATTGGTCAGGACCTGAGGTACATCGAACATCTGCAGACCACCGATCATAGCGGTGATAACAACGTATACGATAATAGGCATCAGAAGCGGAACAGTGATCTTGGTGAAGGTCTTCCATGCACCGGCTCCATCCAGAGAAGCAGCCTCAAAGAGGGCAGCGTCGATACCCATGATACCTGCCATCAGGACGATGGTGGTATTACCGAACCACATCAGGAAGTTCATGACAGCGATCATGGTTCGTACGGAGATTTTCAGTGCAAAGAAATCGATAACTTCATTAGCCCATCCCATCTGTACGATCAGCTGGTTGACAGGACCTACATTAGAGAACAGAGTAAAGAACATCATGGAGAATGCAGATGCCATGATCAGGTTGGGCATGTAGATAACGGTCTTGAAGAATGCCTGACCCTTGATGTTCAGTCGGAAACTGGTAAAGAAAACAGCCAGCATCAGAGCAACACCGATCTGAGGGATCATACCGGCAACCCAAAGAATAACCGTATTCCAGAAGTACTTGATGATATCGATAGTACCATAAGCATCGGGAGTAAACAGGGTAATATAGTTCTGAAATCCTACAAAGTTAGGACCGACCTGAGTCAGACCACTGCGGTAGTTCTCAAAGAAACTGTTGTAAACGGTCAGTACCTGAGGGACAAAGGAACAGGTAAGGTATACAAGCAGGAAGGGGGCAATAAAGATGTAACCCCATTTAGCGTAACTTACGCCACTGGCTTTCTTTTTGGTTTTTGCTTTCACGTTTTCTTTCCTCCTATAGAAATTGTTGAAAAACCGTTTCACAACAGATCCGAGCTTTCATCCAATCAGCTCTGAAATAGTTTTTCAGTCGATTTCCTGTCTGTTACTAAAAAACGAGGCAAGGCAGGTGCCTTGCCTCGTTTGGTTTATAACTGATTACTGAACCTCGGGGGTAACGATCTCAGGATAGGTCTCGTTAACATACTTGTAGAAGTTGTTCAGAGCCTCGTCCTTGGAAACTGCGCCCTTGTAGTACTCAACGATGTAGGTCTGCAGACCTTCGTTCAGCAGCTGGTCGTAGTTGGTGTGGTTCTCCCACTTGATTCCGCCTGCAAGTGCAGCGAAGATAGCGATGTCGTTCTGGCCGCCAAGCAGAGTCTGGTTGCCGTAGGTAGCATCGTTAGCGTACTTGTCAACAACCTTGGTGTTGTTGGGGTACTGGCTCTCAGCCTCAACGAGCTTGGAGCAAACTTCCTCGTTCTTGGTGAAGGTCTCGAAGATGTCCTTCAGCATGTCTGCATTGTCAGAACCTGCAGCTGCGAGCAGCCAGGTACCGCCCCAGAAATGAGCCTGAGGAGCATCGGTGATAGCCCAGTCGCCTGCGCATCCGTTGTCGGGATCAACTGCATTACCCATGCAGAAGTTGAAGTACCAAGCGGGTCCGAAGAAGCACATGGTCTTACCATCTTTGAACATCTGAACGTTCTTCTCATCATCCCAAACGCCTGCGCCCAGGGTGTAGCCGTTTGCCATGAAGTTCTCAGCCTGATCCATCCAAGCGGTGATCTGAGCGTCGAACTGCAGCTCGTTCTTGTCATTGACCCAAGGAGAAGTGCAGTTGTTGGAGAATACGCGGAAGGTCTCAGCGTAGGAAGCGGTCATGTAGTAGCCCTTTGCCTTTGCATCAGCTGCAACAGCATTGAACTTGTCCCAGTCAGCAAGTGCAGCAGCAACTTCGACGGGATCGTCGGTTCCAAGTACGTCCTTAGCAATGCTCTTTCTGTAGATCAGAGCAGAGGGGCAGCACTGGAAGGAAACACCCTTGCAAACGCCGTTAGCATCGGTAGCAGCGTCGATGGTGTACTGGTACATGGTATCAGCGTTGGTGTAACCAATCTCGTCGATGCCCATGGTGTATGCGGAATCAACATACTTACCAATGTAGTCAGCCTCAGCAAGGAACATATCGACCTTGTTGTCAGCGTCAGCCTTATCCTGATTCAGGAGAGCCTCATCCAGCTTCTGCTGGTAAACGCCACCGTCACTGGGGTTGATGATCCAGTTTACGGTAACACCTTCGGGAACCTGGTAATACTTTTCGAAGAATCCCTTGAACTCCTCGTTCCAGGCGTAAATGTTGAAGACCTTACCATCGCTCTTGACTTCAGCCTTCTTGGGGCCGCAAGCGCAAAGAGAAAGTGCCATAGCAAGGACTAACAGGGTAGCGATGATCTTTTTCATCTTTCTTCCTCCTATTGTTAGTGATGAATATTTTTCTGAGGTTACCTCAGCATCACACTTAGTTAAGTTCCTTGACGGATCGTCCGACAAGGAGTTTTCCGGGAATGAATACCCGGTCCAGAATTGTTGTTCTCGGATGTTCGATCAGCTCGATCAATCTGGCCGCAGCCGTTTTTCCAAGAACCTTTGTATCCTGCTTGTAGGTAGTTAATGGCGGATTCAATATCTGTGAAAGATTGATCCCGTCATAACCTGCTACGGAAATATCTTCCGGAACACGAAGACCACTCTGTTGGATCTCGTTGATTCCGCCGATAGCGGAATAGTCATCCGGGAAGATGATGCAGGTAGGTGGATCCGGAAGGTTGAGAAGTTCTCTCGTTGCTATCTGACATCCTTCCGTATCGTGGTAAGCACTGGTCCTTACATATTCGGAAGGAATATCCAGATCCAGTTCTTCTGCCGCTCTGTAAAAACCGGTCAGTCGATTTTCCGTAACGGCTGTTTTTTCTCCATGGATAAAAGCAATCTTTCGATGTCCCATGGAGTAAAGATGCTTTGTAAGCGTTTCCAGTCCATTCACGTTATCGGAGATCACTGCGATCCTGTTATTGAACACATGATCGATCGTAACTACCGGTAAATGTGAATTGACCAGTTCCTGAACCTGAGGATCATTGAAGTCGACACAGGCGATCACAACGCCGTCGACACCTCTGTTCTGGCAATGCTGCAGATAGGTTGTGGAGCGATTGCCAATGTTTCTGTTGATGAAAGTAATGTCGTAACCGCGTCCTTCGGCTTCGACCTTCAGTGAATCAAGCACAGAGGAGAAATAATCATGTGCCAATCCGCTGTTCTGTTCATCTACAAAGAGGATTCCAATGTTATAGGTGCGATTCGTTTTAAGAGATCTTGCCGCCAGGTTGGTCATATAACCCATTTCCTGTGCTACGGCCCGGATCCTTTCTTTAGTCTCACTGCTGACATCCTGCTGGTCGTTCAGTGCCTTACTGACGGTCGCAGCAGACACACCACATCGAGCAGCAATATCTTTTAATGAAACCATGATTTGTCTCGCTTAATCGTTTTCGTACTCAAAAGATAACATACTCTCCGATGAAATGCAAAGACTTTTATGCAAAGTGCACTTACTTTCGTTTTATTGGCAGACTATACACCGAAATACTGTGCATGTTGCACATATGATACAACGAAACGCATTTCGTTAAATTCGCGAGGCGAGCGAAACTCTGGCAGTTCGTTAAGTTTTTATCCATATTGTAAGAATTTTTCACGAAACCCCCTTGTATTTTTTACGATAATGAGCTATTTTACCTATATTATCTCCTCCGTAATCGTTTTCGCAATCTCATTACGGGAGGCCCTATCAATGCAATTCGGTCATTTCGACGACGCGAGACGTGAATATGTTATCACGACTCCTAAGACTCCCCTGCCCTGGATCAATTATCTTGGCAGCGAAGAGTTCTTTACTCTTATTTCCAATACTGCCGGTGGATATGCATTTTATAAGGATGCAAAGCTGCGCAGAATTACCCGTTATCGTTACAACAACCTTCCCCTGGACCAGGAAGGCTTCCGATTATATATCCGCGATGAAGGCACCGTCTGGAACCCCGGCTGGCAGCCTGTCAAGACGGAGTTGGATTCCTATACCTGCCGTCACGGTCTTGGTTATACTGTTTTTGAAGGTTCCAAGAATGGTGTAGACGCTGTACAGACTATGTTTGTTCCCCGTGGAGACACCTGTCTTGTTGAAAAGCTTGTTCTGAAAAATACTACTGATAAGGAAAAGACTCTGGATGTTTTCAGTTTCGTTGAGTTCTGTCTTTGGGATGCTAACGATGACTGCACCAACTTCCAGCGCAACTATTCCACCGGTGAAGTCGAAGTCGTAGGCAGTACTATCTACCACAAGACTGAGTACCGTGAGCGCCGTGATCACTACGCAACCTTCTGGTGCAACAAGGAGATCGCCGGCTTTGATACCGTTCGCGAGGCCTTCATGGGAACCTACAACGGTGCCGATTCTCCCGAAGTTGTTATGAACGGCAACTCCACCAATTCCATCTGCCATGGATGGCAGCCCATCGGTTCCCATCAGCTCCACATCACCCTGGCTCCCGGCGAAGAGTATTCTGTTATCTTCGGTCTGGGCTACATCGAGAACGGTGAGGACAAGTGGGAGAGCAAGGGCATCGTCAAGAAGGACAAGGCCGTAGCTATGATCGATCGCTACAGCACTGACGAAAAGTTCGATGCTGCCATGACCACCCTGAATGAGTTCTGGTCTGATCTTCTGGATCGCTGGCAGGTTGAGAGTGCTGATGAGAAGATGAACCGTATGGTCAACATCTGGAATCAGTACCAGTGTATGGTTACCTTTAACATGAGCCGTAGTGCCAGCTACTTCGAGAGCGGCATGGGCCGTGGTATGGGCTTCCGTGATTCCAACCAGGATCTTCTCGGTTTTGTCCATATGATCCCCGAGCGCGCAAGAGAGCGTATCATCGATATCGCTTCCACTCAGTTCCCTGACGGAAGTGCTTATCACCAGTATCAGCCTCTGACCAAGCGCGGTAATAACGATATCGGAAGCGGTTTCAACGATGATCCTCTGTGGCTGATCGCCGGAACCAGCGCATACCTTTGCGAGACCGGTGATGATTCCATCCTGGATGAGATGGTTCCCTTCGATAACGACGAGAGCCTCGCTACTCCCCTGTTGGATCACCTTCGCCGCAGCTTTAACTATACCAGAACCCACCTTGGTCCCCACGGTCTTCCTCTGATCGGTCGTGCTGACTGGAATGACTGTCTGAACCTGAACTGCTTCTCTGCACATCCCGGTGAGAGCTTCCAGACCTTTGGTCCCAGCGAAGGCCCCGTGGCAGAGAGTGTCTTTATTGCCGGTATGTTCGTTAAGTACGGTACCGAGTGGGTCAACATCCTTCGCCGTAAGGGCCTGAATGAAGAAGCCGATGGCGCTGCTGCTGACATCGAGGCCATGAAGAAGACTGTTCTGGATGCCGGTTGGGATGGCGAATGGTTTGTTCGTGCATATGATGCCTATGGTAATCCTGTAGGAAGCCATGTCTGTGAAGAAGCTCAGATCTTTATCGAGCCTCAGGGTATGTGTGTCATGGCCGGTATCGGTAAGGAGACCGGTGAAGCTGCCAAGGCTATGAAGAGTGTCCAGGAAAGACTGGAGACCAAGCATGGTGTTGTCCTCCTTCAGCCCGCCTTCACCAAGTATCACATCGAACTGGGTGAGATCTCTTCCTATCCTCCGGGATACAAAGAGAATGCAGGCATCTTCTGCCATAACAACCCCTGGATCACCTGTGCTGAGTCCGTTCTCGGTCATGGTGACAGAGCATGGGAACTCTACAAGAAGATCTGTCCTGCTTACACCGAGGCCATCAGTGAGATCCACAAGACCGAGCCCTATGTTTACTCTCAGATGATCGCAGGCTGCGATGCTCCCACTCATGGTGAAGCAAAAAACAGCTGGCTGACCGGTACCGCTGCATGGACCTTCCTGAGCATCTCTCAGGCAATCCTTGGTATCATTCCTACCTTGGATGGTCTGTCTGTCGTTCCCTGTATCGCTAAGGATATGAAGGGCTACAAGGTTACCCGTAAGTATCGCGGTGCAACCTACCACATCACCGTTGACAACACCGCCGGTGTTGAATCCACCGTTGCTTCCTTCAAGGTCAATGGCGTTGCTCAGGATTCTCCTGTCATCGCTATCTTCCCCGAAGGCGCTGATGTCAACGTTGAAGTTGTCATGGGTTAAATAACAACCATATAGAAATCGAAAGGGAGAGCATCTCAATGCTCTCCCTTTTATTATGTGTTCTAAAAAACAGTGTGAAGACAGATGGAAAACTATCCTCATGTCTTTCCGAAATGCAATTCCCTCAGTCCCTCTACTTCGTCACAGATTTCCTGAAGATTACATGCCTTACAATCCATCTGTACATTTTTAAGGATGTGGTCGATCGTCCTGGTAATGTCCTCAGCGTCACAGCTCAGTGTCAGAAGCTGCTTATAGTCAAAGGCCGCCTCCGTGATATAAAGGATCCATACGGCTCTGACACGGGGATTTTCCTTAAATTTCCGGATCATCATATTGCCGGTCTTTGCAAAATCCAACCCTTTGCCCAATGCATCTTTGCCGATGCGTACACTCTCCTTATGCTTAGAAGAAGAGATACGGTTCATGAAACCTTCCGGATAAAAGTGATACCGTGTATATTCCAGTTTTCTAATGGCATTATACAAGGTTTCTCCTTCGCCCATGACCGCTTCATCTACCAGGACCAGTGCAATACGGCCATAAGGACCATCTTTTTGGATCTCGGAAAGATCCTTTCCTATCAGCATGATCCGATCACCATGGATCAGTTCTTCAGTCCCTGAGACCAGAGTGATCCCCAGTCCTTCATTGTGATCCGCTCCCAATTCATAGGCCATCTCACTGCGAAGGATCATACTGCGGTCCGAAACCTCCGGCCACGGACTGTCTTCTACTGCCAGTTCCCTAACGCTATCAGAGGCAAGTGCCAGTTCCAACGTTCTCTGGATGACATCATCATACAGTTTCATATCTATCTTGCTTACAGATGCTTATCTCGATCGATCTTGTCATAATGCTTCTGCATCAAAGGATAGATCGCTGCTGTCAGCTTCATATCCAGATTGAAGAAGTAAACAAGAAATGTCAAAACAAATAAGGCTACGACTACGATCACTAAGATCAGCAGGATCTTCAAAAGAATATTCATATGTATTCCCCTTTGTTATTCCTTGCGGCAGTTATACGCTTCTGCCCTTCTGTCTTGCAAACTCTGCAGCTCCCAAAGCTCCCATCAGCTGAGGATCGATAGGCAGATCGATAACCTTCAGTTTCAGGACTTTCTGGATCGCTGCCTTAAGACCCGCATTCTTGGCACAGCCGCCTGTCAGAGTGATCTTGTCTACCGCACCGGCCTTCTTCGCCATAACAAAACATCTCTTTGCAACGGACAGTTCGATACCGGCCGCGATCTCATCCATAGGCTTTCCTTCACCTACCAGAGAAATAACCTCGGATTCAGCAAATACGGTACACTGTGCCGTGATCGGGATCACATTCTTTGCAGACAGTGACAACTGAGAGAATTCATCCAGTTCCATCTCAAAAGCCTTAGCCATCGCTTCAAAGAAACGTCCTGTACCAGCTGCACATTTATCATTCATAGCAAAATTCAGCACAGTACCATCGGTATCCACAGCAATACCCTTTACATCCTGTCCACCGATATCGATGATGGCCTTGACACTGGGATCTGCCGCATGCACTCCCATGGCATGACAGCTGATCTCGGAGATATTTTCATCTGCAAAAGGAACCTTGTTTCTTCCGTATCCGGTACCCACCAGATAGGCAAGATCCTCCGGACTCTTCAGTTCCGGAACCTGTTCGACTGCCTGATTCAGTGCGTCCTGTGCGCTCAACACGGAATTGATACGGCTTCTCAAAGTCACGTTAGCTACCATCTTGCCGTTCTCATCAATGATCACACACTTTGTATAGGTACTTCCGGAATCACATCCACCATAGTATTTCATATCTATTCACCCCAAAAGAAAATATTACGTCATATACATTCTGATTCAATGCATAGTTTCGAACTTCTTTGAAGTTCGAAACGTCTCAGGTGGCTCTGCCACCTGATTACCACGAATGCTCATCATGCAACACTTCAAGAGAAGGATCGATAGGTTCCTCTCTCAAAACAGAACGCATATAGCGGTTGACCTGATCTCGGACACCCTGTCTGGAAATAATACGGGGATCAAACAGATCGTGATTGACCCAGATCAGGTGGATACCCTTTTCTCTTGCCTTCTCTTCAAACTGACCATGCATACCATCCAGTGCTTTGCAGGCCATATGCTCCCAGAGAATGACCACGTCAGCGTTGAATTCTTCACAGAACTCCCAGAGTTCGTCCAGAAGCACCTTATAGCCGCCGTGAGTACGATTACGCATGATCATATTCTCGGTCAGCCACGCCATATCGTAGATTGCCTGTTCTCTTCCTTCCGGTGTATTTTCCTCTGCCAGCACCTTGGTGGAGACCATGGAAAGCATATCCGTCAGGGGAACGATGCCCCAGCAGTTCAGAAGCCATACCAGAAAGTCCATATAGTAATGGGACTGTACTCCCCAGACGATCGCTCTGTGACGGTACTCCTTGGCTGCTCTCATCTTTTCCTTGTAGGCCTTCTCTGCCAGCTGAGAAATCTTTCGATCGGCTGTTACGAACTCCGGCACTTTTCCGCAGATCGCCATATAGTTGGTCTCCGTATACAATGCCAGGTTGGAACCAAAGACCTGAGGATAGTCTGTCTTATTCATATCCAGCCAGTCCATACGATGTCTGGTGGACTCATTGACACGTTTTGCACACTCGAAGTAATAATCCCAGTTCCATTTCTCACCGGTATGTTCCTCGATGAAACTGATACAATTTCGGATCTCCTGTGCTGCATATTCCTGTACATCATCTTCGCGATGTCTGAGGGGTGCCGCCAGCTGGAAACAGGGAACTCCTTCCTCCAGCTCCAGTCTCTTAGAGATGATTCCGTTACCCAAAAGAGAACCGTCGCAGGTTGTATTACACTGAACAGCACATGCACCCAGCACAGGGAAGTCATCATCGATGGAAACACCTGCCTCTGCCTCCGGCATAGGGCAGACATCACCGGGAAGTCCAAACTCCTGGGCCACATCGATATAATGGGTTGCTGCATCCTGATTCAGAAGAACAGAGACATAGACAGCCGGTGTTTCACGGCTGAGTCCTTTCAGCGTGGGAAATCCCATCATTACGGTGGTCATCTCATTCTCATCCACCAGAACTACCTTATCGGAGAGTTTCTTATCATTACCGATACGTCTGTCTGCGCGGAACAGATTATCCAGCAGCTTTGCCACATCGTACACGACAAGATCCTGTTCCAGATGACAGATCCTCAGGTATGGACCTCTAAGTCCCTGGGTATGTCTATCCACCATCATAGGGACAGCCAGATAGTTGGACATCCAGCGATAGCGGAACATCGCCTTGATATTTCTGGGCTTGATAATAAACTTTGCCAGAATGCTCAGAATGTAAAGCCATCTGGAATAGTCATATAAAGTATCCTTGATACCGCGCCACTCCCGTCGATTTCTTACTTTACCTTCCGTAAAAAACTTTCCGAGAGCCTCGGAGCCAACAGCTTTGCCCATTACTTCGCACCTCTCTGAATCTTTTTGATCTCAATACTTTCAACAAACGCCTGTACACGGGTTCGAAGCTGTCCGGAGGATCCAACCGCATAGGGGCGATCCACAGACAGGACCGGATAATGATAGTCATCTCTGAGCACTACAGTTCCTACCGTACGCTCATAGGCCCAGGGATCACAGAACTTGATCTGTTCATAGATGATACCGTCAGCATGGTACTCTTTTGCCAGCTCATCGACATAGCTTCGACGTCCCTGGATCTTTGCCTGATTCATATAACGAGGGCACTGTGAACGCTGCATATATGTGCGGCAGATCTGTGTCAGCGCATCCTCTTCGTCATTCAGCAGGATCTCATTTCTTCCGGGGAGGGAACCATAACAGAAACGATCGGCACAGACATAGGCACCGGATTCCTCGATCAGTTTGACAACATCGATGTCATCCACCTCAGAGCCTACCAGCACAACTCTGGCACGATACTTCTTTTTATCGGGTTCTCTGGTCTTCAGTTCTTCCAGAGTCTCCTGCAGTTTTTCCTTGATCAGATATTTGGGCGCTACATAACTGGCCATGGTCAATACATGGTACTCATAACCCGTGATACGAGGATATTCTTCCTTTCGATAATCACCGATAGCACGCAGGATACGGCAGATCTCATTATGTTCTTTGACTGCCTCTCGTAAAGCATTGTCGGATACATCGATACCGAATCTCTCCATTAATGGTGTCAGGATATGGTTCTTGCACTGCAGTACATAGAGATTCAATCCATTATCATCCGACTTCATGGGGATCTCCAGATACTGATAGAAGAAATCTTCCTTATCCATGGTCTTCAGCAGTTCCATGTTTTCAACACAGCGGTTCAGCATGGAACATCCATCCGGTGTGATCATACAGTCCGTAAAGTTGAATCCACCTTCAATGGCCCTCTCGAGCAGTGCTCTGGTATATTCACAGAGAAAACTGGTCAGATAATAGGTTCCCATCTCCATGGAGCCGGTACGCGGTGCTCTCAATCGAACGGAAAATGTTCCGGGAAGGTTCAGGAGAGGTTCCGGGATATTCTCACAGACTGTAGCAATACAGCGTTTGCCCTCGGACTGAGCCTGACGTACCAGTTCGTTGTTGGCATCCTCTAACAGCCTCTCAAAGTAGTACAGATGTTTCAGGTCTTTCATCGCCTGTCTCCTTACAGTATTCCCACCTGTTCCAAGGCCTTCTTGACGCCCTGGACGATGGCAGATTCTTGGGGCAGATAAAATACATTTTCACCCTTCAGATCAAACTCCGCCAGGGAAGCATCCGAAGGAATATAGGAAACTACCGGAATATCACCGGTATCCATAGCTGCTTTGACACTCTCCGAGATGATACCGTTTTCGGAGGGGATACGGTTTGCGATCGCACCCACATGCTGTGCCATCACAAGGTTATCTGCCACGGAGCGAATGGTCTGGATTACATTACAGCCCTTCTTGGAAGAGTCCGTAACCAGCATCAGATGGGTCACTTTTTCCATAACACGGCGATTGATCTGCTCAATGCCTGCTTCTCCATCGATGACGACATAGTCAAAGTTTTCGGACAGGATACTGATCACTTCCTTCAGATAGGAATTGATCTTACAATAACAACCCGCTGCTTCCGGTCTTCCTACCGCAATAAAACTGAATCCATCGGTTTCCACCAATGCTTCAAAAATGCGATATCTGGCCTCTCCCAGCATTTCGATAGCTGCTTTGGATTCTCCGTCTTCCACCGTTTCGATGACTGCTTTTCGTATGTCATCGATCGTTGTTTCCACCTCGATCCCCAAGGCGGTAGACAATCCTACTGCAGGATCTGCATCAATGGCGAGGATCTTCTTATCCGGGAATGCCTCTACCAGTAATCTGACCATGTTGGCAGCGATAGAGGTCTTTCCCACACCGCCCTTACCGGCAACCGC
Source organism: Bianqueaceae bacterium (assembly GCA_045642205.1). GTDB lineage: Bacteria > Bacillota > Clostridia > Lachnospirales > Bianqueaceae > RUG760. The sequence goes on along the minus strand of JAZUIK010000004.1, from coordinate 9,790 downwards.
CAGAATAACAGGCTCTTTCTTTTCCATAATAGCTCCTTAAAACAAAAGACAACAGATTGTGCTCTATTGTCTTTTCGTCAACATATTATTTTATTATGTCGTCATTGTATCACGCCTTATAACTCAATACAAGAAAGAATACCTTTCTATCAAAACAAAAAAACGATGAACCGTTAAGGACGGGTTTTCTGAATATGTAGCCAAAACCGATCGATATCCCATTGCATCGTTCCAACAAAAAAGTCCAACAATCTTCCTCTCGATCCTCTGATCATGAGGTTGACTGTTGGACTTTTTTATTTATTCCTCTACCCAGTGGAAACTGGAGGAGAGGAAGATGGTTTCTTCCTTACCAACGGTAAGCAGGCCGCCTTCCGTATGACCGATCTTTTCGGTCTCATCGGGAAGGATCAGCTTGCAGTCACATTCCTTGACTGCTGTAACAAAGGGAACATGTCCGGCGAGGATCGCCAGTTCACCTTCGGTCCCTCTCACGGAGAGATTGACCGCTTCCCCTTTGAAGACACTGCCTGCGGGTGAGGCAATATTGATCTTGAAAGTATTCATGCTAACCTCCGTTGTCTATAATGACTGGATGGAAGATCAGCTTTAGAGCTGCTTTGCTCTGGCAACAACGTCATCGATGGTGCCGGCGAACAGGAAGCAGGACTCAGGAACATCATCGTGCTTACCCTCAAGGATCTCCTTGAATCCGCGAATGGTCTCGTTAAGGGGAACATATACACCCTCATAACCGGTGAACTTCTCGGATACGGAGAAGGGCTGAGACAGGAAACGCTGGATCTTACGTGCACGGGCAACGGTCAGCTTATCGTCATCGGACAGCTCATCCATACCCATGATGGCAATGATATCCATCAGCTCCTGATAGCGCTGCAGTACTCGCTGTACGCTTCTTGCAGTCTCATAGTGCTCCTTACCCAGGATCTCTTCGTCCAGGATTCGGCTGGTGGATTCCAGAGGATCAACTGCCGGATAGATACCCTGAGATGCGATATTACGGGAAAGGACCGTTGTAGCATCCAGATGGGCGAAGGTGGTCGCAGGTGCAGGGTCAGTCAGGTCATCCGCAGGGACATAGACTGCCTGAACGGAGGTAATGGAACCATTCTTGGTAGAAGTGATTCGCTCCTGAAGTGCACCCATCTCGTTTGCCAGGGTGGGCTGGTAACCTACTGCAGAGGGCATACGTCCCAGCAGTGCGGAAACCTCAGAACCTGCCTGAGTGAAACGGAAGATATTGTCGATGAACAAAAGCACATCCTGCTTCTGCTCATCACGGAAATACTCAGCCATAGTCAGACCGGACAGAGCAACTCTCATACGTGCTCCAGGCGGCTCGTTCATCTGACCGTATACCAAGGCGGTATTGCTGATAACGCCGGATTCCTTCATTTCGCCGTACAGATCGTTACCTTCACGGGTACGCTCTCCGACACCGGTGAAAACGGACAATCCGTCATGCTCGGTTGCAATGTTATGGATCAGCTCCATGATCAGGACGGTCTTACCTACACCGGCACCACCGAACAGACCGATCTTACCGCCCTTGGAATAGGGGCAGATCAGATCGATGACCTTGATACCTGTTTCCAGGATCTCGGTGGAGGTGGACAGCTCATCATAGCTGGGTGCCTGACGATGGATAGACCATCTTTCATCGGTTCCGGGCTCGGGACCATTATCTACTACATCTCCGAGAACGTTAAAGATACGTCCCAGAGTCTCTTTACCAACGGGAACCGTAATACCGGAACCGGTATCGGTTACCTTCGTTCCGCGCTTCAGTCCGTCCGTGGAGGACATGGCGATGCAGCGGACGACATTGTCGCCGATGTGCTGGGCAACCTCGACGGTGAGGGTTCGATCACCGATCGGGATGGTCAGCGCATTTTCAATGGGAGGCAGTTCGTTGTCAGCAAAGCGGACATCGACGACCGGTCCCATGACCTGTGCGACGGTACCATAATTATAATTTGCCACGTTCATCTCTCCTTAGTTTTCTCTGCCGTTAATCAGCGCCGGCGCCGGCAACGATCTCCGTGATCTCCTGGGTGATGGCACCCTGTCTAGCACGGTTGTACTGGAGACTCAGATCATCCAGCATCTGGGTTGCATTCTTTCCGGCGGAATCCATTGCCGTTCTTCTAGCCGCTACTTCACTGGCGTAGCTTTCCTTGACGCAGGCCATGATAATTCCTGCGACAAAGTCCGGGACCACTGCCGAAAAGACAGTGCCTTCATCCGGCTCAAAGATGGTGCCATGAGCAGCTTTGCCCTTCTCTGCCTCCAGCGGGAGGATCCAGTTAAGGGTGGCCGTCTGGGTCATCATGGATTCATAAACGGTATACACGATACCGAGGCGATCGAACTTACCTTCAGCGAATTCAGCGCAGAGCAGCTTAGACAGCTTGGCTGCATCCTCTGAGGTAAAGTGTTCGGAACTCAGGGTATCGATATCGTAGGTATGCTCACGACCATATCGGTCGCAGGCTCTCTTTCCGATAGGGATCAGCTGTGCATCCGGTACTTCCTTGACGGTACGGAATACGTTGGCGTTATAGCCACCGGCCATTCCGCGGTCACCGGCAATGACGATCAACTTGGTGACGCCCCCTTCTCTCTTTGCCATGTAAGGACTCTTACGGCATTCGGGAGAAGCAGTCAGGATAGAGATGATCTCCTTGTAAGCTTCAAGGAAATCTCTTCCTGCAAACATCGCTTCGTTGGCACGTCTGATCTTGGAAGAAGCTACCAGGCCCATGGCCTTGGTGAGATGGAGCGTGGAATTGACGCTTTTGATTCGGCTTCTTAAAGCCTTTGTATCAAATCCCACCGTTTTACTCCTTCATCTCGTTCAGTACAGCTTCCATCTCCTCGATATCAGAGGGCTCATAGTAACCTTCCGCAAAACGCTTCAGCAATTCGCCGTGAGCATCCTGCAGTTTGGTGTAAAGCTTCTTTTCGTATTCAGCTACCTTCTTAACGGGAACATCGTTCAGGAATCCCTTGGTAACTGCATAGATGATAACGACCTGGCATCCAACCGGAACAGGTGCGTTTCTTCCCTGCTTCAGAACCTCTACGATTCTCTCACCGAGTGCCAGACGAGCCTTGGTATCAGCATCCAGGTCAGAACCGAACTGAGAGAAGGACTGCAGCTCTCGATACTGAGAATACAGCAGTTTCAGCTCTCCGGCGACCTTCTTCATAGCCTTTACCTGTGCGCTTCCGCCGACACGGCTGACGGAGATACCGGGGTTGATAGCAGGCATGACACCGGCATGGAACAGTTCACTCTCAAGGAAGATCTGTCCGTCGGTAATGGAGATAACGTTGGTGGGGATGTACGCAGAAACGTCTCCTGCCTGAGTCTCGATCAGGGGCAGTGCGGTAATGGAACCACCGCCGTATTCATCAGCTACGCAGGCTGCTCTTTCCAGCAATCTGGAATGCAGATAGAAGACATCACCGGGGTATGCTTCACGTCCCGGAGGTCTACGGATCAGCAAGGACAGTGCACGGTATGCCACTGCGTGCTTACTGAGGTCATCGTAGATGATCAGGACATCCTTACCCTGCTCACGGAAATATTCTGCCATAGCACATCCGGAGTAAGGAGCAATGTACTGAAGAGGAGCACTCTCGGAAGCGGATGCGGATACAACGATGGTGTAATCCATAGCACCTGCCTTGGTCAGCTCCTTGACCATCTGGACAACAGAAGTACTCTTCTGTCCGATGGCAACATAGATACAGAGAACATTCTTGTCTCTCTGGTTGATGATCGTGTCTGTAACGATCTCGGTCTTACCGGTCTGACGGTCTCCGATGATCAGCTCACGCTGACCTCTTCCGATGGGGATCATGGAGTCGATTGCCTTGATTCCGGTCTGAAGAGGAACGGATACGGGCTTTCTCTCGATGATTCCGGGAGCCTGAGACTCGATGGGTCTCACGCCGGCATTGTCGATGGGTCCTTTACCATCAATGGGCTCACCCAGTGCATTGACAACACGGCCAAGAAATGCTTCGCCAACGGGAACGCTGACGACTTCGCCGGTACGTCTTACCAGGGTACCTTCTTTGATATTGCCGGTATTGGACAATATAGCGACAGATACGCTTTCTGTTTCCAGGTTCTGTGCCATGCCGTAGCTGCCATCGTCAAACTTCAGCAGCTCATTCGCCATGCACTCGGTCAGTCCGTATACACGGGCAATACCGTCTCCAACCAGGATAACAGTACCGGTCTCGGCCATATCGACACGAGACTGATAGTTCCGGATCTGTTCTTTAATGATATTACTGATTTCTTCCGGTTTTCTGCTCATCCTTTAATCGCTTCCTTTATCTGACGGAGGCGGGACTTCAGGCTGCCGTCAATGACAGTGCCTTCGATCTCGATCACCATACCGCCGATTAAACTTTCGTCGATGGAACATTCCAGTTCAATGGAATGACCGAATTTCTTTTCCAGATTGGTGGTCAGTGCACGCTTTTCATCCTCACTTAAGGGGATCGCACTGCTGACCTTTGCAATGGATCTGGCCTCATATGCCAGAAGCAGTTCTTTGAATTCCTCTCTGCATTCTGTAAAGTCCATAATGTGTCCCTTCTCACAGAACAGACACAGCATAGACATGACTCTTTCCGGAATACTTCCCTCAAAGGCCTCTTTCAAAGCCTTGATGCGTTCCTCTTTGGGAATGCTGGGAGTTGCCAGCAAGACAGGATACATAGGGTTATCATTGAACATATCCTGGACCAGCTCCAGAGCTTCATAATCGCTCTTAGCTTCGTCGTTTTCCAGAGATAGAGCAAAGAGCGCTTCCGCGTATTCTCTACTGATCTCTTTCATTACTCTTCACCAATCTTATCGATCATAGAGTCGATCAATCCTTTGTGATCGGCTGTATTGATCTCTCTTTCCAGGATCTTCTCTGTCATCAGGGAAGAAATGTCCACGATCTCCTGACGGATCTGTGCTTCTGCCTTCTTCATTTCCTGAGCAGCCTGGACCTGAGCCTGAGCAACAATGCTGTCAGCTCTGTCATTTGCTTGGGAAATGATCTCTGCACCGCGAGCTTCCGCTTTGCGGGCTGCATCCGCGATCATACTATCCGCAGTTTTCTTCGCGCCGGACATTTTTTCCTTCCAGGCGGCCTCATCTTTTCTGGCATTGTTTTCTGCTGTCTCAGCCGCAGCAAACTGGTTTGCAATGGCGGCATTTCTATCCTCGATCAGCTTCTGAACGGGCTTATAGAGGAATTTTTTCAAGAAAAGATACAAGATCAGCAGATTGCCGAGGGAGATGAGTACGTTCCAGAGGTTGACAGAAATAACATCTAATGCCTGCATTCTCTACCTCCAAGTGTAAACCGAGGTCGATCAGCCGACGAACTTCATCAGGATGTTGACCATGGTGTTCGGTGCAACGAAGATCAGAAGGATGGCGATGACCAGTGCGTACAGACCGGTGGTCTCTGCAACCGCACAACCCATCAGCATGGTGGTGGTAACATCACCCTTGCTCTCAGGCTGACGTCCGATAGCTTCACAGGCAGCTGCAACTGCATTACCTTCACCGATACCAGGGCCGATACCTGCGATCATAGCGCAGCCAGCACCCAATGCACAGCATCCGAGGATGATACCAATAGCCAGTTCTAACATAATTGTTCTCCTTTATTATTTGATTGATTTCTTTTCTGTTCTTTTGCCTTTTTTCTGGCTGCATAATCGTCAGCCGGGAAGGCGCCTGCAATGTACAGCATGGTCAGTGTTGCAAAGATGAATGCCTGCAGTAGTCCACTGAATACATCAAAGTAGATGGACAGTATCGCAGGAAGACCGATCTGAAGCCAGGGGAACGCGCCGATAATGGGGATCCATCCCAGCACCATGGAGGACAGACCGGAAAGGGCTGTTCCCACCAACGTGGAGATAACGGAACCGGAAAGCACGTTGCCGTAATGACGGAATGCCATGGAGATCGGGGTTGCGATCTCACTGATCACATTCATGGGTGCCATCAGGGCAATGGGTTCAGCAAAGCTCTTTGCATAGTGGATAGGACCGCACTTCATCTTGTAGTAGGTGATCAGGATAAAGACCAGAATGGCCCATCCGGCTACCACATTCAGATCGGAAGTGGGCGGGAATAATCCCAAAAGGGAGCTCAGAGAAGAGAATGCGGAGATTCCCATGATCGCTCCGATAAACGGAACGAAGCTCTTGAAATAATCTCCCATGTTTCCCTTGACTAAAGATCCAGTCTGTTCGACGATCCATTCCGCCAGATGCTGTCTCTTCAGCTCCGGCTTTTCTTTTAAGCCGTGGGTCAGATAGAGACTCAATGCACCGATCGTGATCATTACGAGCCAGGAATTGACCTGACTTTCCGTAATGGGCAGATCCTGCAAGGGCATGGGGATCGTGAAATAGATATGGGCTCCGGTAACGGTAATTCCCTCCGAAGCGGGCTCGGTAAGGATCTTTAAGATCATTCCGATGACCAGGGGTACGATCGCGAGCGTCAGATACAGGATATCGACCAGTTTGAAACGACGCTCAGATTGTGTCATTTATCTCTCCCTCCTTTGAACCATGGTCTGAGTGCTATCGCAATTCTGGGGAAGAACATGGGGACAATGACTGCCACCCAATGGAACACCGGAACTGCCAGACCCAGCGCAAGAATTCCAAACATGCCCACATTTCTGAGAGCCTGTGAGGTCTTCATCAATTGTTTTGCATCCTTCTCCTCTTTTAATACAGCCTTCTGGACTGTCAATCCGAGCAGAAAGAAGTTGCCGACACCTGCCAGAAAACTCAGCAGGCCACCTAAAAGGACGCCGATCTCCCACTTACCGATGACCAGGAACACTGCCTGCATCAGTACATTAAAGATCGCTGTCACTCCGGCAATATAGAGTGTTTCTCTCTTTACTGTTTCATCAATTTTCATTCTCTTTGAACTTTCGTTTTGTGTGAAGTTTTGAATTGACAAATATAAGATTCATTCTATCAAAATACAATCATCAATGCAAGTTAATTGACTCCATTCGGGCAATAGATAATAAGTTAACGATCCTCGGGATTTGTGTCTTCGTTTGCGTCTTCACAGAAAAAAATCTCCCCGGATTTGCTTGAATTTTCTTTTTTTTGGCGGACGAGTTACTCTGCGTATTACGCTGTGTGGTGCCATGATCCACGAAATGTTTGCCTTTGTCCATCAGAATCCCTTATCTGTCGAATTCTCCTGTGTTATCCTGTCTCTTCTGATCCTGTCACTTAATCTGTTCGGCAGGTCCCCGAGAGATCATCTCTCTCACGATCGGATCTCTTCTTGATATAGACAAAAATGTATACATCTTTTTCCTGATTCGGTGTACAATAGTGTCAATCTATTTTGCTCTTTATATAAGGAGGAAACTGTATGCCCTGTACTACAATTCTGGTAGGTTCGAAGGCCAGTAACGATGGCTCTACGATGATCGCCAGAACCGACGACGGATTTTTTGATGTCAAAAAACTGATCGTTGTTGATCCCAAGAAACAGCCGAAGAAATATAAGAGTGTCATTGGTCATCTGGAGATCACTTTGCCGGATGATCCCATGCGCTATACCTCCTGCCCCAGTGTCGATCCCAAGAGCGGCATCTGGGCAGCAACGGGTATCAACGAAGCCAACGTAGGAATGACTGCTACCGAGACCATCACCTCGAATCCCAGAGTCCTTTCTGCCGACCCTCTGGTCCGTTATAAGAAAGCGGAAAGCCGCAAGGAAAAGGATATCCCCGGTGGTATCGGCGAGGAAGACATCGTCGTCCTGGTCCTTCCTTATATCCACAGTGCCAGAGAAGGCGTAGAGCGTCTGGGTTCTCTGTTAGAACAGTACGGCACCTACGAGTCCAACGGTATCGCCTTTAACGATGAGAAGGAGATCTGGTGGCTGGAGACCATCGGTGGTCATCACTGGATGGCTCGCCGCGTCAAGGATGAAGAAGTCGTGATCATGCCTAACCAGTTCGGTATGGACCATTTCGATCTGGAAGACGCCTTAGGCGCTCAGAAGGAAAACATGTGCTCTGCCGATCTGAAAGAGTTCATTGCCGAGAATGATCTGGATCTGAACAATGACGGTGTATTTAATCCTCGCCGCATCTTCGGTTCCCGTACGGATTCCGATCATGTTTACAATACTCCCCGTGCCTGGTTTATGGGCCGTTATCTGAATCCTACCAAATATAAGTGGGACGGTGAAAACGCCGACTTTACTCCCGAGAGTGACAACATTCCCTGGTCTTTGATCCCGGAGCAGAAGGTCACTGCAGAGGATGTGAAATATCTTCTTTCTTCCTATTATCAGGGTACTCCCTACAATCCTTACCAGCATGCGGATAATCCGAAGAAGGGAATCTACCGTACCATCGGCATCAATCGTACCGGCGTTATGGCGATCTGTCAGATCCGTGGCAAGATGCCCAAGGAGCTGCAGGCCATCGAGTGGGTATGCTTTGGTTCCACTTCCTTTGATACAGTCCTTCCTGTTTACACCAATGTCTCAAAGATGCCCAAGTATCTCTCGGATGTCACCTTGGATCCTTCCACAGAAAACTTCTACTGGGGAAGCCGTCTGATCGGTGCTCTGGCAGATCCCAACTACGGAACCAGCATCCAGTTTGTGGAGCGCTATCAGGCTTCCGTTGTGACGCAGGGACGCACTCTGATCAAAGAATATGATAAAAAGTTCATGGAGACAGGTGACCTTGCCCTTCTGGAGGAAGCCAATGAAAAGCTCTGTGACATGGCAAAGACAGAGACCACCAAGACCTTGAACAGTGTTCTCTTCGATGCCAGCAAAAATATGAAAAACGGTTATTCCAGAGCGGATAACTGATCTCAAGGAGGATCCTACAATGAAGTACGATTTCACCAGTATCATCGACCGTGCAGGCAAGGATGCCATCGCTCTCGATATCGCTGCTACCTTTGCAAAGAACGGAATCAAGGAAGGCTTTGACCCCATTCCCATGTGGGTCGCTGACATGAACTTCCCCACCTGCCCCACCATCCAGGAAGCCATTATCGAGCGTACCAAGCACCCCATGTTCGGATACTTTTCTCCCAGAGATGAGTATTTTGAAGAGACCATCCGCTGGCAGGAGGAACACAACCATGTCACCGGTCTGACCAAGGAATGCATCGGCTACGAAAACGGTGTTCTTGGCGGTGTTGTTTCCGCTCTGAATACCATGTGCTCCCGCGGAGACAAAGTCCTGCTCCACTCTCCCACCTATGTCGGCTTCACCGGATCTCTTGGCAATAACGGCTACGATATGGTCCTGTCCGATCTGAAGAAGGACGAGAATGGTGTCTGGAGAATGGATTTCGAGGACATGGAGAAGAAGATCGTGGAACAGAACATCCATGCAGCTGTCTTCTGTTCTCCCCACAACCCCTGCGGTCGTGTATGGGAAAAGTGGGAAGTAGAACAGTTCATGGCTCTTTGCGAGAAGCACGATGTCTATGTGGTTTCCGATGAGATCTGGTCTGACATCATCCGTCCCGGTTATCAGCACATCCCCACCCAGAGCGTTTCCGAGGATGCAAGAAACCGCTGTGTCGCTATGTATGCTCCCTCCAAGACCTTCAGTATTGCCGGTCTGGTCGGTGCTTACCACATCGTATACAACAAGCGTCTGCGTGATCGTATGGTCAAGGAATCTTCCCTCGGCCATTACAACAGCATGAATGTCCTGTC
>JAZUIK010000003.1:0-14393 GCA_045642205.1 Bianqueaceae bacterium | reverse complement strand
TTTTTCTGATCAGCATCCTCACCGGTATCGATCAGGATCGTGGTAGTTTCCACTTCGATCAGAATGGCATCGGCCTTTCCCACATCGAACACAGTGATCACAAGGTTTTCTCCATCGCGGATGGAAGAGGTCTGCACCTCTTTTTTCCTGCAGGCAGACAGGCTCACGATCATCGTAAGGCACAGGACAAGTGCCAGAAAGCGTTTTATCATCCGATCAATCCTCTTAAGTAACCTGCGCCGAAAGCGATATCCTCAGCAGGTGCATCGGAACATTCTCTTTCGATGGTCAGGAAACCTTTATATCCAATGTCATTCAATGCCTTCAGATAGAGAGGATAGTTGACGTTGCCCTCTCCCAGACGCTTTTCTTCGATATAGACACCATGGTACTGCTCTGCCTGAGCAGTAGCATAGAGATGCTCTAAGTCTTCCTTCTGGAGCTGACGACCATCCTTGGCATGGGTATGGACGATATAATCTTTTAAGGTATAGACAGCCTGGACCGCATTGTCTCCGGCGCACATGACCAGATTACCGGGATCCAAATTGACACTGACACCCTTGGAACCAAGAGAGTCCAGGAACACTTTCAGCGTCGCTGCTTTCTCAGGGCCGGTCTCGATGGCAAAGTGAGAACCGATGGAATCTGCAAACTCCGCCAGCTGACCGCAGGCATCCTGCAGGATATGGAAACGCTCTGCATTGGTATCCTCGGGGACCACACCGATATGGGTGGTGACGATATCGGAACCCAGTTCCTTAGCCATCTCCAGGATCTTCTTGGAATTATCGATAAGGACAGGATTCTTCTCCGGATCGATGAATCCAAACATCTGCTCACCGCAGACAGCACTCAGGATCAGGTTATTATCCTTCAGAAGCTGCTTTAAAGCATTTCTCTTTTCTGTACTCATCACATCCGGATGGAACGCATCCCGGGTGCCTGCCAGCTGGATACCGTCCAGCTTCAGTCTGGCTGCCTTTGCCACAGCCTCCTCGAAAGGAAGATTGTAATTACTGATCATAACGCCAACGGAAAAGGGATACATCGTGTCTACCTCCGGATATTTCTTTTCTTGTTTAAGGTTACTGTTTTTACTTTTTTCTGACTGCTTCATCCATGACCAGTCCGGTCTCGTAGACCAGCTGTCTGGGTTCATATTCTTCGTTTTCTCTCTGTCTGGTCATGCCACGGCTTCCCCAGGTCCTCTCCATCTTATGCCAGGGACGATCCTCCCAGTAATATCCCCTGAAGGGATCTCTGGTACGGTACATCTCGTCCAGCAGTTTCATGTGGAGATCATCCCGGATCGCCATGAGATCAGGATCTTCCGTGTTGATCAGGTTGAGCATCTCATCCGGATCCGTTTCCAGATCGTAGAACTCGTCGGTGCTCAAGAGATTGATCGCCAGCTTATATCGTCCATCGAAGATACAACGCAAAGGCTGGAATCCGCCGAAGGCATCATGATCCACCTCGTAGCGGCTGTACTCCGTGAAGATGGCTTCATTGACCCGGACCGTCTCATCCTCCAGTTCCGGAAGAAGACTCTTTCCTTCCAGTGCCTTTGGGATCTCAAAGCCCATCATCTCCATGATGGCAGGGGCTAAATTCAGGTGAGATACGGGATTCGTGTCGACTCTATGGCCAAAGCCCTTGATGATGAGCGGAATACGGATATTTTCTTCATATACGGCCGGACCCTTTCCTGTCAGGGAATGGGAATACATCATGTCTCCATGGTCCGATGTATAGATGATAACGGCATCCGGTGCATAGTCCTTCGCTGCCTGTAAGATACGTCCGATCTCATAGTCCGCATAGGCATTGCAGGCCAGGAATTCTCTGGGAGCTGCCCTGAAAGAAGGATCCTTTGTCCTTTCTCTGGCTCTGGATGCCCAGATCCTCTGGTGCTCCGGTTTATCCTCCAGGGTATCATCGTAGTTCTTTGGTCTTGGGAGTTTGTAATCTTTAAACTTATCGTAATATTCCTTCGGACAGAGGAAAGGCTCATGGGGTTCATCCAGGGAAGCCACCAGGAAGAAATCTTCCTCGTTATGACTCTTTAAGAAGTCGATGGCCCGATCCGCTACCTTATGGGCATAGGTGAATTCCTCTTTGACTACTCCTCTGGAGACATTATCGGAATCTCTGGAAAAGACTCTCTCCTCCGGTGTCAGTTCATAGAGGTAATTGCGCATATCGTACCAGTAGGCAGGATCCCATCCCTCCGGGCAGACTCCCTTTCCGAAGTAATCACTGCCATCTAAATGCCACTTGCCGATGTACGCGGTGTGGATGCCCTTGTCCATCAACCGCTTTCCAATGCTCTGCACGTTGTCAGAGACTCCCATGGAATTAGTCCAGGAGGAACAGGAATGGGGATAGCATCCGAGAAACAGTCCGGCTCTGGCCGGCTGGCACAGAGGCTGGGTGGTATAGGCATGATCAAAGCGAATGCCTTCCTCCGCCAACTGATCCAGGTTCGGGGTAAGCATATCCGGATTGCCATAGCAGCTGACCATGTCGGCACGCTGGGAATCTGTCATAATGAACAGCACTTTTCTTCTGGTATTCGTTTCCACCGCTGACCTCCTTTAGATGGGATTTTCTGTTTCCATTGTACTATCGGCAAGGAGGGAGAGCAAGAAAAAAACCTCCCCTAAGGGAGGTTCCTTTCGACTTAGATATCCTGTGAATGTTCAAAGTATCTGAAAGTAGCTGTCTTGTTGATAGTCTCACCATTGCCGGATGCAAATACACCGATCATGGTTCCGGTCATACAGCCGACTTTCTCGGGATTGATCTCGAAGGCATCGGCTTTGACAAGCTTTTTCAGATCCTTCTCGTCTGAGCCATAGCGTGCGGTACAGGTATTGCCGCGGAGCTCAATACTGAGAACGACACTGTCCTCTTCCCAGGGTGTCTCTGCCAGGACCTTTTTGTGAAGATCCGCATGGAATCCGGGAATATACGGAGGACGATCGTAGTCTGTGGTAAAGCACAGGAACTGAAGTTTCTTCTGTCCGTTGTCATTGACCATCTGGAAATGGAACTGATGGTTCATTGCCTGGACCATGGCCAGACCGGCACTTTCCTTACCTTCAGGATCAAAGGTCATGCGGGTGGTGATGGTCTCATTGATCTGAATCTGTCTCTGTGCAAGGAAAGGTGCGAAGTAGATTCTGGAATCAGGAGATTCAGTTCCTGCCTGGCGCAGATCATCCACCAAAGACTGAGAGATACACTGGATGGTCAGGCCATCCTCGGTGATCTCATAGAACTTTTCATAGGGAGTTCCCCAGAAGGACCAGTCCAAAGACAGGGACTCATTCTCAAAAGAGTCCTTAGGATCCTTTGCCGGGAAGGGATGAGAAGGAAGGCACTTCGGTGCTTCATACTCCCACTCGATCTTACCGGTCTCAGGAGAGAACAAGGGCCAGTCGCGTTCCCAGATAACAGGGCAGATAAAGGTCTCACGGCCGATATTCTTACTCTTTCCATCGATCAGACGGGATGCCAGCATGACCGCATACCAGCTGCCATCCGGAAGTTCCACCAGATCAGCATGGCCAACATTGCCGATGGGACATTTAAATCCCATATGACGATGGGTGATCAGCGGATTGGCAGGATTGCTCTCATAAGGTCCGAAGACAGACTTGCTTCTGGCAATGGTCTCAGAGTGATAGTGCTCGGTACCGCCTTCTGCGATCATACAGTAGTAGTACTCTCCGATATGATACAGATGAGGTGCTTCCGGAGCGGCTACACCGGCCATAGCACCGCCATAGATCGGGACCGGATCGGATACCACCTTAAAGTTCTCGATATCGTACTTAGCGACCCATACGCCCTGGCGCTTTCCGCCGTTTCCATCGGGCCAGCACTGTGCGGTTCCCACAACATAGCAGGTATCGTCATCATCAAAGAAGATGGAAGCATCGATACCGGGAACATCCATCAGCCAGTGAGGCTCGGACCAAGGGCCGGCAGGATCCGTGGCTGTGATGATGTAATTTCCCTTATCGGAATAATTCATGTTCAGGATGTAGAAGGTACCCTTATGGTAGCGGATGGTCGGTGCCATGATACCGCCGTTGAGGGTATTCTTCTCCATATGAAATCCATTTTCTGGAGTGAATGCATAGCAGATCTGTTCCCAGTGAGCAAGATCTTTGCTGTGGAAAACAGGCACAGCAGGACTCAGTTCGAAGCTGGAGCAGGCAATGTAATAGTCATCTCCGACGCGGCAGATGGAGGGATCCGGATAGAAACCCGGAATGATGGGATTGATCAATCTATTCATATTGATTTCCTTTTTATCAATGATCAGAAGGTCAGATCGATCTCTTCCATGAGGCAGTCACGGGAATTACCACCCACATAGACACGGAATTTTCCGTCTTCCAGCAGATACTCTCCGTTGTCATTGTAGAAACCGATCTCGTTCTTGCTCACGGACAGGGTGACTTCCTTTGTTTCACCAGCCTCAAGAGTTACCTTGGTGAAGTTCTTCAGTTCCTTTACGGGACGGACGATACTTCCGACCACATCCTGAGTATAGAGCTGAACGGTCTCCACGCCTTCTCTATCTCCGGTGTTGGTGACCTTGACGGTAACGGTAAGGGCATCCTCACCCTCTGTCAGTGCCATGTCACTGTAATCGAAGGTCGTATAGGTAAGACCGTATCCGAAGGGATACAGTACATCAAATCCGGCATCTAAGTAGCGGGAGGTATATTTACTCTTGCTTCCGGGACGTCCGGTATTGGGATGGTTATAATATACGGGGCACTGACCGGTCATCTTGGGGAAGGTAGAAGACAGCTTACCCTGCGGTGCCTTGTCGCCAAAGAGAACAGCGGTAACGGCATTACCCATCTGGATTCCCAGATGCCAGCACTCCAGCATGGCTTTCAGGTTCTCTTCTTCCCACTGCATTGCCATGGGACGGCCATTCATCAGGACGGTGACCACATCCTTACCGGAAGCCATCAGCTTCGTCAGAAGTTCTTCCTGCTTTCCGGGCATGGAGATGTCTGCCTTGGAAGAAGCCTCACCGGACATGGATACGGTCTCACCCACAACGGCAACAATGACATCACCGTAAGCACAAGCCTTGGCGATCTCTTCTTCATTCAATTCAGAATCAGGGCTGCAGCAGGGGAAATACTCATAGGTAATACCTGCCGCATCAAAGCCATCGATAATGGAGACGCAGTCTTTCTTCTGCCAGCTCATAGCCCAGGCACCGATGATCTCATCCTTGCTCTCTGCCAGTTTTCCTACCAGGGCCACCTTCTTGTTCTTGCTAAGAGGAAGCACACCACCTTCATTCTTCAAAAGGACGATGGATTTCTCTGCCGCTTCCAGAGCCAGTGCTTTATTCTCCTCCGGGATCTCTTCGTTGGCAGCGATGACATCTTCGGGAACATAGGGATTCTCAAACAGACCCAGCCAGACCTTAACGCTTAAGATACGGCGAACAGCCTCATCGATCACTTCCATGGAGACCTTGCCCTCTTCGATGGACTTCTCCAGGGTGCTTAAGTAGATCTCGGTACCCATATCCATGTCCATACCACCGTTGGCAGCCTTGACGCCGGCATCCTGATTATCCGCAGCGATTCCGTGAGCCACACACTCACGGATCGCATTGGCGTCACTGACAACAAATCCGGGGAATGCCCAATCCTGTTTCAGGATCTTACGAAGGACAAAGGGATTGACGGTACAGGGAACACCATTGAGATCATTAAAGGATGCCATCAACGTGGCAGCACCCTCTTCGACAGCTGCCTTGAAGGGAGGAAGGTATCCGTTATAGAGCATGGAATTTGCCATGCTGACGGTATTATAGTCACGTCCGGATTCGCATGCACCGTAAGCCACATAGTGCTTTAAACAGGCTGCAATATAGTTGCGGGTGGAGGACTGATCATTCTGCAGTCCCTGGACCTTGGCCTTAGCAAAGACACTGCCAAGGAAAGGATCTTCTCCGGGGCCCTCGGATACGCGGCCCCAACGGGAATCTCTGGCTACATCCACCATGGGGGCAAAACACCAGTTGGTTCCGTGATTACGGGATTCCTTTGCTGCCATAGCCGCAGTTCTCTTAAACAGATCCGGATCAAAGCTGCAGGCTTCGGCAATGGCAATGGGATAGACGGTGCGGAAACCATGGATAACATCAAAGCCCATCATCAGCGGGATACCCAGGCGGCTTTCTTCCACAGCGATCTTCTGCAGACGATTGGCATCCACAGGGTTATCACCCATCATGGCACCGACACGTCCTGCACGGATATCATCTTCATGGAAATCGCGAGTTGCGGTCGCCATGATCTTTCCAAATTCTTCCTGAGAGATTCGGCCATCGTTGACCATCTCGATCAGTTCTTCAAACGAAACATCAAAACCACCAACAATGGAAGGTGATTCCAGATTCATCTGTCCGATCTTTTCTTCCAGTGTCATCTGGGAAAGCAGAGATTCTACTTTCTCCTGCTGTTTTGCGGTAAGGATCATAAGAGTTCTCCTTCATAGATAGATTTATGTACACAGTCAATGAAACAACCATCATTTCAAGAGCATTGTAGCAAAAGCATAATCGCTTTTTCTATCACTTTTTTCTTGTACGTAATATGAAAAACATCGACTGACTTTAACAAAAAGAAGGCCTGCCCAATGATCAGGCAGGTCCTCTTCAAGGGGGTGTCAGATTACTTGTCGTATGCGTGAACACCGTTCTCCAGATCAGCACGGATCTCGGAGACCTTCTTATCGTTCAGCTTGTAGAAGAACAGGGGAACGATGGAAAGGAAGCAAACGATAGCGGGGATGATGTTGACAACGATGTTGATACCATTACGTGCAGCTTCAGTCTGCTCAGCACCGGGAACATAACCGAATGCAGCCAGCAGCAGAACGCCTGCGGAACCAACGATGGCGGTTGCAACCTTAACACCAAAGCTAAGGAAAGAAGCAGCCAGACCTTCCTGACGCTTACCAAGCTTCCAGTCGCCATACTCCAGAGCGTCGCCGACCATACCGGGACAGATGTTTCCGGCAGAGTTGGTGAAACCACAGATAGCGGACATGATGAGCATGAAGGTCAGGTTGTTGGGGAACAGATACATCAGGATGAAGCCTGCGATCATGATAACGTTCAGGATGATCATGTAGTTGCGCTTACCGAACAGCTTGGTTCCGAAAGGCATAACCAGAGAACCGATCAGCTGAGCAACGGTCATGGTGGTGAATACCTGAGCGATAACGGTGAAGGAACCTACAACGTAGATGATGTAATAGGTCAGCATACCCATACGTCCGGAAACGCACAGAGCACCGCCGACGGTAGCCAGAACGACCATCAGCAGCTGGTCATTCTTAACCAGTTCCTTCAGGTTAACGAAGAAGTTGGTCTTTTCCTTCTTTCCGGCATGGAGCTTCTCGGTGTAAGTTTCCTTACATCCTGCACAGCAGAGCCAGAAGATGGGGATCAGAGCCAGAGACATGATAACGGTAGCAATAAAGTAACCGTGTCCATCAGCGACGGGCTCGCCTGCTGCATTCATAGCAGAGGAGAACTTCAGGATCAGGGGCATAGCGGTTGCAGAAAGGATGATACCGATAACGGAAGATCCGATAGCACGTGCGGTAGCCAGATTCATACGAACCTGAGAATCAATAGCACATACATTCTGCAGAGCCTGGTAAGCGATGGAGCAAGCGGTATAAGCCATACCGGTTCCAATGTAGCAGACCAGAGCAAGGACAACCTTCAGCCATCCTGTAACAGGGAATACAGTAAAGGTCAGGATGTTAAAGATAGCAAGTACGGGAGGTGCAAACATCAGATAAGGTCTGAATCGTCCCCAACGAGTGTTGGTACGGTCAGCGATGTCACCCATCATGGGGTCATTGATCGCATCCCATACACGGGCGATCAGCATGATCAGGGAGATGGCGGTAGCGGAAAGTCCAACGATATCTGTGTAGAACAGCATCAGATAGTTGTTGATCATGTACCAGCTCATCTGGCAACCGACTTCGCCTAAACTATAGGCGACCATCAGCTTAGGACTTGTCTTTTCACGAGTGATTGTGCTCATGTAAAATATTCCTCCTTTGAATTTGTGTCCCTGATATATATATGCATTTGATACAAGACGAAACCTTGTGTCAGATGCATATATATCAGGTGCGCAATGCGACACTTTTTGTCATTTAAGGAAGTATACCGATTAAAAAAGTAAAAATATTGTTCTTGCTTGTCCTATATAGCGTCTGTTCTTGATAATTTTTCACAAACAATTATAAATAATTTATAAAGAACGACAAAAACTGACACACCTTTTTCAACAAATGATGTACTATTTGATCCAAAAAGTCGCAAATCTTCTGAAATAAAAGAGACTTCCCGAATGCAAGCACTCGGGAAGGCTCTTTTATTTCAGAAGTCTCGCTTCTTAGATTAGGGCATGTAGATACCGCCGTTGGGGGAGATGTACTGGCCGGTCATGTACTGATCCTTGATCAGGAATTCCATAGCCAGTGCGATGTCTTCGACATCACCAATCTTACCCTGAGGAATACCCATAGCCAGAGCTGCAACCTCGTCCTGGTTTACGCCGCGAAGCATGTCAGTCCAGATCATACCGGGGCAGATGCAGTTGAAACGGATATTCTGCTTACCGAACTCCATAGCCAGAGCACGAGTCATACCAATCAGACCGGACTTGGAAGCACAGTAGTCAGCCTGGTTAGCAACGCCCATCAGACCACCGATAGAGGAGGTGCTGATAACGCAGCCCTCGTTTGCCTTAACCATGTAAGGAACAACGAAGTGGCACATATGGAAAGCGGAAAGAAGGTTGGTGCTGATAACATTCATGTAGTCTTCCAGAGGAAGCTTGTCGAATGCACAGTTGTTAGTGATACCAGCGTTGTTGATCAGAACGTCGATCTTCTCGCCGAAGCGCTCTACAGCAGCTGCAACGAGCTTCTCACAATCCTCGTACTTGGAAACGTCAGCCTGAACAGCCAGAGCCTCAACGCCATAGGTCTTCTCCAGCTTCTCAACGATAGCATCGGTCAGAGCCTTGGAAGAATTGGAACGATAGTTGATGACAACATTGTAGCCCATCTCGCCGAGCTTCATGGTCATAGCCTCACCGATACCGCGGGAACCGCCGGTGATAATAGCAAGTTTTGCCATTTTTAGTGCCTCCTAAATAATTTTTGCATGTGGTTGCTTGTTAATGTTTTATCAAGCATTCCTCTACATGATACCCTATTTGTGTCGAATTGTCAAGGTAATTTAACGATTAATCCGACTTTTTTGCAATTTTTGTTGCAAAAACAAAGAGAGATTTCTGCTGGACTTTTCCCTGCAAAAAAAGTAAAC
Organism: Bianqueaceae bacterium; assembly: GCA_045642205.1. Taxonomy (GTDB): domain Bacteria; phylum Bacillota; class Clostridia; order Lachnospirales; family Bianqueaceae; genus RUG760. The sequence goes on along the minus strand of JAZUIK010000003.1, from coordinate 4,978 downwards.
TGATTGCGTTCATTTTTTATTTTGTTCTTTAATATATACATATGAAAAACAAACGTCTTCTGCTCTTTTTTGTTGTACTGAGTCTCTTCAATGCAGCTACCTGCTTTGCCCATCCGGTAACCCCCACCTTTATCGTGGAGCGTGCCCTGGATAGTTCCATGTTCGGAACCGCCCTGGCTGCCCAGATGTTCCTGAACTTTCTCTTTTCCCCCTTCTGGGGTGCTCTTTGCAGCTATGTTCCGACCAAGCGCTGCCTGGCCATCTCCTGCGCAGGCTATTCTTTAGGACAGGTACTGTTCATTTTGGCAAGGACCGAAACCATGGTCCTCTTTGCCCGCATGTTTGCCGGTATCTTCGTTGGCGGAGCCTTCATCAGTTTCACCAATTATGTCATCAACATCTCCGCTAACAGCAAAGAGCGAGATCAGAACCTGACGATCTCCGTCACCATTCAGTCTGTCACGGCTGCCATCGGTTATTTTGTGGGCGGTGTCCTTGGAACCATTTCCACCGAAGCAGCCATTATCGCACAGATCATCACCCTGTTCTCCTGCGGTGTACTGTTCTATCTGGTATGTCAGGACGACATGATCGGTCGCACCAAACCTGCGGCTCCCATGACCTTGAAGCAGGTCAATCCCTTTGCCGCTTTTGTGACGATCAGAAAATATATGACACCTGCCCTTCTGATGATCTTTCTGATCGTAGCGATCTCTTCCATCGGTCAGAACTCCTACGAGCAGTGCTTTAATTACTTCATCAAAGATCAGTATGGTATGTCCTCTGCCTACAACGGCACTTTCAAGGCTGTCATCGCTCTTCTGACCCTGCTCCTGAACTCCACCATCTGTGTCTATCTTCAAAAGAAAACGGACATCAACAAGTCCTTCCTGTATATCCTTCTGGCCTGCTCTATTCTGATCGCTGTGATCCTCTTGATCCAGGGACAGATCCTCTTTGTAGCGATCTACATTATCTACAGCAGTGTCAATGTCATGCGGCTGCCTCTTCTTCAGTCCATGATCGCGGGCCGAGCATCCACCGAAAGCCGTTCCAACCTGATGGGATTCTATCAGGCCATGAGTTCTCTTGGCGGTATCTTCGGTGCTCTCTTTGCCGGTCTGATCTACGCAGCGAACCCCATGCTGCCTTTTATCCTTGCTTTCATTGCCTACGCCATCGCTTCCGTGATCGGTGTTTTCTACCGTCGTATCCGTAATTGATCCATTAAGGAGGTACCCTCATGTTCTGTCCTGTATGCGGAAAACAGATCTCTGATAACGCAAAGTTCTGCCCCTTCTGCGGAACCACCATGCAGAGTGCTCAGGAAGTTCCTCAGCAGACCACTTATTCTCAGGCTCCCCAACAGCAGATGCCTTACCCACAGGCATCCTACTCTGAGACTCCTTACCAGCAGAATCCCTATCAGCAAGCACCCTATCAGCAGGCTCCTTATCAGGGACAATATCAGCAGAATCCTTACCAGCAAAATCCTTACCAGCAGCCGTATCCTCAGCAGCCGATCTACAACCAGACTTATCAGAAACCTGTATCTGAACAGACGCCTGCTCCCGAGAAAGAATCTTCCCCGAACAAGGGACTGCTCATTGCTCTTTGCAGCATCGCTGTTCTTTTACTCTTAGGTATCATTGCGGTAGTTATCGTCATGTTCGTCCGCTCCGATCAAGAAGGAACGAAACCCGAGCGTCCCAATAACAGTTCTTCAGCTCCTGTGGATCCCTCTTCCAAGGATGACTCAGATAAGGATACTCAGGGCAGACGGGATGACTCCGATGCTGACCCTGTCGTTAAACCCGATGGACAGGGAGGGTCCACCATCTCCGGCGGTCCTACCGTCCCTAACAATGGAGATCTGCAGCAGGCTCCAAATTTCCCTGCGGTTACCGTGTCCGGTCAGTTAAAGAACAAAACTACCGGTGCTCCTCTTTCAAATGTCATTCTTGTTCTACTGAATGATGATGTCGTCCCTGCGGATTATCACTACGCGACCACCGATGAAAACGGTGCTTATACTTTCGAAGAAGTCCCTGTAGGCAATTACATTCTCCTTCTCGACAATGATTCCTATCCATACTTTGAGCCCTTTACCGTGGAAGTTACAGGCGAAGAGGCAACCCTTTCCATGGCTTCCATCGAGATCAACATGCCGGCTGATTACTACGCCTTCCTGAGGGAGCATCTGATCCCGGCTTATGGCCTTGCAGACCTTTCAGAGCACTCCAAGACCGTGACCACCGACACGTTCCAGCAGGATGTCTACTGGGATGATCGCAGTGGTATCGTCAGTGCGGATATCGTCGATCTGAATGTGGATGGCACCGATGAAATGGTCCTTTACCGCTTCTCTTATTACAACAGCGAATACTTCCCCACTCCGGTCCTTGGACTGTATGTCGAGGTCTACACGCAGAATGAGAAGGGAGAAATCTACGGAACAGAACCCGTCCTTGTACAGGATTGTATTTCCGGTGATGCCAACGAGGTCCGCTGCGCTCTGGTCCCCCATATGTACGGTTACTTTGTCATGGTCCAGAATATCTATCATCCCGAAGGCACCCACCGTGTCTTCACCGGTGGTCTTCCTTCCGCACCCGTCTTCTATTCCTTTGATGGTGTTAAGCTGTTCAAAGATGTCGCCATCTCTGTAGATACCGCCGGATCCACTCCTTATCACACCACCCTTTCGGATGGTAGCACCCAGGATTTCACTTCCATGGAGGATGCCATCGCCTCTGCGGGTATCCATCTGGATGTCACTCCTCTGACGGGGGATTACTACTACGGCAACTTCGCATTCTTCACCTCGTTCCAGTATCGCTGTGAAGCAGATGGTGAAGGCAACTCCGCTCTGATCACGACCACTCTGACCGACCTCACCTACTTAAGGCCGGAGCTGGAAATTGAACTCCACTAACATGTTTTCTCGAATCAGACAGTGAAAAAAGGCCATTTGGAAACATTGCTTACGCACCGCTTCCAAATGGCCTTTTTATTACTCAAAACTTTTCGCCGATCTTCATTCCCATCTTAACCACTGTCTCGATGGCATTCTTTGTATTGCTCAGGATATCCTCATCCACCCTGACTTTCTCCTTCTCTAAGCAAAGGATCACGGTGGAACCGCCGAATTCGAACTTACCCTTTTCCTGTCCGCGAAGGACAGTTGCATTTTCCTGATAATTGACGATACGTCCCACCATGGCCGCACCGACCTCCATCATCAATACCGTTCCAAAGTTCTCTGTCTCCACCAGAGTATACTCTCTGGTGTTTTCCTTATAGATGGGGAACAGATCATTGGCTACAGGATTGACCGTATGGTATACACCGGAAATATGGATCTCTTTCCCTTGAGTTCCTCTGTCGATATGGCAGTAACGATGGTAATCTCCTACCGTCAGACGGAACAACAGGAACTGACCACCTTCATAGCGTTTTGCCAGTTCTTCATCTTTCAGCACGCATGCTAAAGTATATTTCGTCTGTTTTACCTCAAAGGTGCTCTCCTTAGTAATGGGATAAACACTGAGTTTAGAATCACAGGGAGCGATCAGATGACCCTCCTGCGCATCGATCACGCGCTTTCCTGCTTTCACCTTTCGGGTGAAGAAATCGTTAAAAGAGCGAAAACGTCGTTCTTCATATTCGCTCATATCGATATGGTTCTTTTTGATGAAGGAACGGATCCACAAAGAAGAGATCCGACTGTCCATCAATTTTCCTGCCAGTTCACTGATCCAGGGACGGATCATGATCCTGACGATCAGACGTCCGAAGGGATTGCCATAAAGAAAGCCAAGAAGTTGATCCTGGCCCTTATCTCCCGGGAGCAGATTCCCGTTTCTATCTCTCCACTCCATAGTTTATCCTACAAAACAGTAGATTCCAAAGGGAACCCAGTAAACAAGGCACAATACCACTAACAGGGTCCAGCTGGGCTTTTTTACTTCGATGTCCCAGATGTACAGACAGCCCATAACGATCAGGGAAATACCCATGATCCAGGGCATGATGGTCTCAGGAACCCATACTCCCATCAAAAGGATCAAAGGCAGAAGGATTGACAGACAGGGACAGGGAAATCCACGGAAAACCGATTTCTCATCCGGCTTCTTGTTGATAGCCAGCACGTTGTAATAAGAAAGACGGGTCGTGGTACAGAAGCAATAGAAAACAATGGCAAGAATGCCGAGGATACTGCGGAGCCCCATGGTATAGAACACCAAAGGAGGGAAGACACCAAAAGAGACCTGGTCACACAGAGTATCCAGCTGGATACCGTTCATCTTCTCCATATCCGTACGGTCTTTTTTGGATCTGGCCACCTTACCATCCAGGGTATCACACAGAAGTGCACAACCAAGGAGCAGCATCACTGCCACATAGTTTCCCTGAAAGGCCTGGACCATACCAAGGATCGCACAGATGAGTCCACCATAGGTCAGGATGACCGTATAATCAAAGATTCCAATCATTATATTTCGTTCCTTTTCTTGGCCTTCGAGCACGAGACATTTTAATAATACCTTACTATTCGTCTCAACGGACTCGCTCGAGGTTGTTATAGTATACCATGATTATTCTGTTAAGTCAGTACAAAAACGCACAATATGTAACACTTTCTCAGTAAATTGTGTATTATTTTTTGATCAACTTCCTTCTGATCTGATCAGATACAGTCTGCATTCCGTTTTCGATCCGTAAAATGAAAAGCGGCAGTGTTTTCAAAACGCTGCCGCCTTACATAATTCAAATGGCTTTTTCATAATAAATAGTTGATATTGAAAGAAATTTAAGCTATACTTTTATAAATAAATCAAGGAGGTGAGAACACATGTGTACTGTCAGAGAAGCTATGGATGCCTATCATTCTCTGTCCTGTCAGGATAGAATGACTTTCTACATCACTTTGACCAATGATGTTTCTGTCGATAAAGAAAACATGCAGGAACTTCTC
>JAZUIK010000002.1:0-6046 GCA_045642205.1 Bianqueaceae bacterium | reverse complement strand
TTAGGAAGATACAGGACTTTAGAGAGCTTTTCCTGATACAGACCATGCATGGCCTTTTTCGATACACGGAAAGGAATAATGTCACGAGGTCTTTGAGACTGCTCTGTTTTGGAGAAAAGGACAGACTGAGATCCGCAATAGGAACAAAAGCTGACAGCCTGATTGTCGGGAGTGGAGACCTCGGCACCGCAGTTGGTGCAAACAAAAACATTTGTCTCGTAGGAAGACACATTGCGGGCAGTAGATTCATCGAATTCCTGAACAGAAGAGGTGCTGCCGCAGAATTCACAGCGGATCTTCTGGAGTTCAATATCGAAGATCACCTTACCGCCGCAGGATTTACATGCAAACATAAGGGGTTCCTCCTGTAATAGATCGTTTTATTATAGCACAAGAGCGGAAAGTTGCATCCTTCTTTTGGCTGATTTGCAGGGAGAAGTAAGGAGTTTTCCATTCTTGGTGGGCATTATCAACGGTTGATGGTATAATAATAAGAAAATTCCTGCTTCACGAGCCAAAGGAGTACAACATGGCAGATCTGAGTTTTTATACCGGTTTTATGGAAATGGCTAGAGAAAAGGGCATCGAAGAGACTGCCCTGTGGACCGCTGAGAAAGGCTTTACCAGTGTGGAAGTCCTGGAGATCCCTTCCGGCAGGGAGAATTTCCTGGCAAAGAATGTGAAAGAGGCACTGCATGTGCAGCAGGTCCTGAAGGAAAACGGATTGCATGTATCCTGTCTGAGTGCCGCTTTGAATCTCTGGGAAGAGAAAAATGGGGTGGAAGATCTGGAAAGGATGATGGAGATCGTTGCCGCATTAGGCTCTCCCTTCCTTCATCACATGCTGATCTCCTGGCTGTTCTATCCGGAAGGAGCCCCCTCCTATGAAGAAGCACTTCCTATCATTCTGGAAAAGGCGCACAAGGTAGCCGATACCGCCAAGAGTTATGGCCTGACCTGTCTGTATGAAGGGCAGGGACTGTATTTCAACGGAGTCAAGGGTGTCTCTCCTTTCCTTGCGGCCATGAAGAAAGATCATGACAACGTAGGTATCGTAGGAGATATGGGTAATCCTCTGTTTGCGGGCTGTGATCCGAAGGATTTCATCGCAGCATTTAAAAAGGATATCAAGCATGTCCACCTGAAGGATTACACGATCCACCGCTTTGAAAAGAATCCCGGTCGTCCCTATCTGGCAACGGAAAGCGGAAAGAGCGGCATCTATGTGATGGATCAGCTGCCCGGAGAGGGAGACATCGATCTCATCAGCTGTATGCAGTCCCTGAAAGAGGTTGGTTATCAGGGGGCTTATTCTATCGAGTCTCCTCTGGGTGACCCCATTTCTGATGCAGCAGTGAAAGCCACCATGGACTGGTGTCATACGCATATCGGATGATGGAAGCTTATTACTACGCCCGATTGTCCAAAGACAAACAGCAGGCATATTATGCGATCTGGCAGGGTCTTCTTTCTATGGCTCCATCCTTTTCTGTACCCAAGTACAGACTGAATGAACTGCTGGAACTCTTTACCTTTGTGCAGCTGGATCATCCCGAGATCTTCTACGCCTCCAGTTTTTCTGTTCGTTCCTATGCCGTGGCAGATTCGGTGGAGTTTCTGCCTGTCTATCTGTTTAAGAAGAAAATGATCCAGGAGCATCAGAAAGCGATTGATGCCAGAGTCAGGAAGCTTGCCCGTGCTGCCATGGAACTGGATGAAGAGGGAAAAGAGAAATACGTCCATGATCTGATCTGTGAGACGGTCCGTTATGATAAACTGAAGAAAGCCTATTCCCATGAGGTCATTGGGCCGTTGACACAGGGTGTCGGTGTCTGTGAAGGCATTGCCAAATCGGTGAAGATCCTGCTGGATGCACTGCATATTCCCTGTATCATAGTCTTTTCTCATAATAATCCGGAAAAGGGAGTCAAATATCGTCATGCCTGGAATCTGGTAAAGATCAAGGGGAAATGGTATCACCTGGATGCCACTTTCGATAATTCCCTGACGAAAAACTCCGGTGATGAAAAGACCAGGGAGATCCGATATGATTACTTCAATCTGGGCGACAAGGCCATGTTTAGGGATCATGAACCGGTGGTATGGACAGTACCCGATTGTACAGAGGAAAAGAATACCTACTATCTGACTCACAAACAGACCTTTACCAAGATGGAGGAGCTTCGTAAACGATGCGCCCAGGCCATCAAGAAGAAAAAACAGCTGATCTTTCAGTGGCGAGGCAGTTTTCTGACAAGGGAAGTATTGCAGGAGATCTGCGTTATGCTGGAAGAAGAGACAGAAGGAAAAAATAAAGTCGCTAAGCTGTCCGTCAACTGGCCTCAGGCGATCATGAAAGTGTGGTTTGAAGAGGAAGAGGCTGAAGCGGATTCTGTGGAAAATACAGAGGGTAAAGCTGAAGTACAGGTACAGATGGAAGAGGCAAATGAAGGTGAACTCTACAACGAAGAAGGAGCCGATACACCGGATAGGAGCGGAGGAACAGAAGAGAATGGAATGTAAGGAAAAACCGATGATCAAAGCTGTCATCTACGATCTGGATGACACTTTATATGATTTTGATACCAACCATCCGATCGCAACGGATCTTCTGGGGGAAAAGGCCCATGAAATGCTGGGGGTCGATAAGGAGCTGTTTCTGGAGGTCTACAATGAGACCTACGGAGCACTGGGTCATGTGCTGGATCCTGAGAGATATGTGGGTACCTGCCATAGCCGAACCCTTAGACTGCAGTATACGCTGGAGAAACTGGGACTGCCTCTTTTTCCTGCGGTGCTTACGCTGTACGATGTGTACTGGGGATATATCCTGGATCATGCGAAGAAAGAGCCTCATATCGAGGAGACCATGCAGAAGCTGAAAGAGATGGGCATTCGCATTGGTATCGGCACCAACATGACAGCAAAAATGCAGTACCAGAAGCTGGACAGACTGGGACTGGGAAAATATATCGATTTTGTTGTTGCCAGTGAGGAGTGTATCTTCGATAAGCCCGATCCGGTCTTCTTTGCACTGGCAGAGAAGAAGGCAAAGTGCCCGAAGGAGCAGTGCCTCTTTATCGGCGATAATATGAAGTTTGATGCCTTAGGTGCTATGGACTATGGCATGCACGGCATCTGGTACGATCCCAAAAAGAAATGGACCACGGAGACTGCCATTGAGAAGTCATCCGTGATCCATGATCACTTAGAGATTTTGGACAGATATTTCTGAAGTTCTCTCGGAGACTTGATCTCGACGAACTTCTCAGGATAGGTTTCTTTCAGGAGCTGACGCTTTTGGTTCGCTTCTTTGGTGCGGGAATCCCACATGGACCACTTGATAAACTCCCAGTCGATCTTTTCGTCGCAGCCTACTGTCATGGAGAAACGGCTCTTGCCTGTATAAACGATGCGGCGTTTTAAGATACGGTAAAGGCAAAGGAACCGGTTGTAGTTCAGGAACAAAATAGTGTCAGCTTCTTTCATGCGTCTGTCGAAGCAGTTTTTGGAATAATTACCGTCGATGACCCAACCGATCTCCTGGTTGGTATCCAGGAATTCTTCCAAAATGGCAGTCTGCTCTTCTCGATCGCGCATCTTCCATCCGGGAAGCCAGAAAACCGTATCCAGATAGATAACGGGGAGAGAAAACTTCTCAGAAAGCAGTTTAGCTAAAGTGGATTTTCCGCTGCCGGAAAAACCGATGATCTGGATCTTCATAAAACACCTCCTGACTGGGCTGAAATCGAATCTGTATCGTACCATAATTCCCGGGAAACAACAATGTATCGGGACTAAAAATTGAAAACGTGAGGAATTCATGAACCATAAACCCTATATCACTGTAGACAGTCTGCATCTGCCGGAACTTTCCATGTATCTGCAGACCAGAGAGAACCAGTTAGAACACTGGTTCGAGCCGGAAAGAGGCGTGTTTATTGCCGAGAGCATCAAGGTGCTGGAAAGAGCACTTGCAGCCAGATATGAATGTCTTTCCGTTCTGGCAGAGGAAGATCAGGTGAAGCAACTGGAGGAAATGATGACAAAGGATCCGGGCAGAAGGTTGATAGATGAGGATGTTCCTATCTATGTAGCCTCCCATGAAGTGCTGAAGGATCTGATCGGTTATGTCATGACCAAGGGGGTCCTGGCTGCTATGCGCCGACCTGTCCTTCCTCCCATAGAAGATGTCATTCGGGATGCAAAGCGCATCGCCATTATGGAAAATGTAGTGAATCCCACGAATGTGGGCGCAATCTTTCGAAGTGCGGCAGCCTTAAATATGGATGCGGTCCTTTTGACGAAGGGCTGTGCAGATCCTTTACAAAGAAGAGCTTCCCGTGTCAGCATGGGGACCATCTTCCAAATCCCCTGGACCTATCTGGATGAAGACTGGCCGTCCGGTGGTATGAAGATCCTGAAAGAAAATGGATTTAAGACAGCAGCTTTGGCCTTGGAAGAGGATTCTGTTTCTATGAACGATCCAAGACTGGGAAGTGAAGAAAAGCTGGCAATGATCCTTGGAACAGAGGGCGAAGGCCTGATGGATGAGACGATCGCTTCTTCGGATTACACCGTCATGATCCCCATGAGCCATGGAGTCGATTCATTGAATGTGGCCGCAGCCAGTGCGGTAGCTTTCTGGGAGATCACCAGAGGGAATGTATAAGGTTGTTCTTGAAGGTGACTGCGATTTTTGTTAAAATAATCTCTATTCTATCAGTAATCCAATTCAATCCTTCACCAGGGGAGATCCTATGGTGAAGGGGAAAGAAGTTAACATATGAAGATGAAGAATCTTGTCGGTGAGCGCTTTAAGGAGCGTCCCTCCGATTGTGTGGTCGATTCCCATGCATTAATGGTCCGCGGCGGCTATATCAAGCAGGTCGCAAACGGAATCTTTTCTCTGTATACTCCCGCAAAGCGTGTTACCGCCAAGATCGAGCAGATCATCCGTGAGGAGATGGATAATGTAGATTCTCAGGAAGTTATGTTCCCCGTTGTTCTTCCCGGTTCTCTTTGGAAAGAATCCGGTCGTTATGACAGCGTAGATTCTACTCTGGCTCGTTTCAATGATCGTAACGATATCCCCATGGTCCTTGGTATGACCCATGAGGAAGCCAGTGTACAGCTGGTCCGTGACTGGGCAACCAGCTACCAGAAGTACCCCTTCTCTATCTATCAGATCCAGACCAAGTTCCGTGATGAGGCTCGTCCTCGTGCCGGACTGATCCGAGTTCGTGAGTTCACCATGAAGGATGCTTATTCCTTCCACACCTCCCAGGAAGATCTGGAGCAGTATTACGACCGTATGTACCGCGCTTATGAGCGTGTCTACGAGCGTGCCGGTCTGCCTGAGGTCATTGCGGTCAAGTCTGACTCTGGTATGATGGGCGGAAGCGTATCCCACGAGTATATGCTCCTGACCGACATCGGTGAGGATTCCATCGTTATCTGTCAGGAATGCGATTTCCGTGCCAACATGGAAGCTGCTGATAATGTCGTCGACAACGAGCCCGGTGAGATCGCTGAGCTGACTAAGGTCCATACGCCTAATGTAAAGACCATTGAAGATCTGACTTCCTTCCTGAAGATCAAGCCTGAGCAGATGGCAAAGGCTGTTGTCTACCAGAAGAACGAAGATGATGCCATCGTTGTCATCATGATCCGCGGAGATCTGGAGGTCAACGAGACCAAATTGAGAAATTATCTGGGTGAGAATGTTCATCCTGCAGTGCTGACCGATGAGAGCCCTGTTGTGGCAGGCTTCATCGGACCTGTCGGCATCTCCAAGGATGTTACCGTTGTCTATGATGCTTCTCTGAAGGGTATCGAGTGCCTGGTTACCGGTGCCAACGAGATGGATTACCACTATACCGGTATGAACATTGCCCGTGACTGTGGTGAGGTCACCTACGTCGATGTCGCAAAGGCTGCTGAAGGCGGTATCTGCCCCATCTGTGGAAAGAAGTCCCTGATCGTTCGCCGCGGTGTTGAGGTTGGTAACATCTTCCAGCTGGGTACCAAGTATTCCAAGAGCATG
>JAZUIK010000001.1:0-2542 GCA_045642205.1 Bianqueaceae bacterium | reverse complement strand
GGCCATCTGATAGCTGGCCAGTGTATTAAAACCGCCGTGAGATACCAATGCTACCGTCGTAACGGTTCCGGGTACGATCACGCGTCCTTTAAAAGTCTTTGTCATAATTCTATCCTCCTATGGATTTCACTTAAGACATCTGCCTGATCATCAAAGACCGGCGATCTTCAATGCGATCTCATCCTCTGTATAGTAACGGGCACTGGTATAGGTGCGCAGTTTATTGGAGGAAGTGATAACGGGCATGATCTTGCAAAGAGGATTGTTCATGTACATCAGAGGACAGATGTAGGAAACAACAACGCCCATCTTCTTCAGACGAGGTGCATATTCCGTCTTCTCAAACTCTTTGATAACACCGGGAGAAGCGGTGAATACCGTGGGGATCACCACATTATTCTTTCCGGAGGTAGCGAGCAGGGTTTCCAAGCGCTCTGTCCAGTCCTTCAGCTGCTGAAGGGTCATATGAGGGCATCCCAAAAATGCCAGCTTCGGCTTAGCGTCTTTATTCTTCCAGATAACAGGATAGGAAGCCTTGACTCTCTCCAGTTCCGCATCGTCTACTATATAGACCTGAGCATCTTCCTTGATCAGAGCCTTACCCAGCTCTACCGCCTCGGGAGTCAGATTCTCGATATGATACAGACCTACAGAACCGTTGGAAGCGGTAGCAGCACCAAAGTCCTTCAGGTAAGAGGTAGCACTCTCATTCAATTCGGTTCCGATCCACTGATCCAGTCCTACGACATAGGGGACCTTCTCCAGGACCTTCATTCCGATGGCAGAGCCAAGGAGCTGTGCCTCAGGTTTCTTGCTGGTCTTGATCTCTACGATGAAATCTGCCTTACGTCCTTCATCCGTCAGAAGACCAAACTCAGGAACAACACCGGCAATGGATCCCATCAGATCGATCATACCGGAATTACGGTTGCAGCGTGCACCTAAAACACTGTTAGCATAAACAACGGCAGAAGACTCAGCCCAGGAGAGGATATCTCCCTTCTTGGGAGTATTGTCTACCTCGGGAAGGTAACAGGTGCAGGTATAGGCATCGTCATCTCGGATACCGAACTTCTTCAGCTGCTCCTCATATCTCTCCTGTTCCTTGTACATGATCTTGAAGACCAGATCCTGCAGCAGATTAGAGGGAACATTCTTATCCAGAGGACGGGGATCTGCCGTCAGTTTCTGGGTGCTCAATGCTCCTTCTTTCAGAAGACCATCATATAATTCATAAACGGGCGCCATGGCACCGATACCGAAGCTGATAACGGTATGACCCATCTCACCGGTAATGGGGATCAGTCTTTCTGCGCCAAAGGTCTCACCATACATTACCAGGGTCTTCATGACCTTGGCCATTGTCTCGCCTTTGGAACCGTTAAGAATCGCTTCCTGTTCTTTTGTTAATGTCATCATAGGAAACTCCTTTCCATACAAATGAATTCCTTTCCCACTATTATAGCACCCTCATTTCGAAAAACAATCAACAGGGCTTTACAGACTGTGGTATAATATGGTGTTGTAAATGAACATTCACTTACCGACATATAGATCCATCGGTCTTTATACCGATCATAAAGGAGAACATCCATGAAACTCAGTCCCAACGATCCCTGCCGCTGCGGAAGCGGACGTAAGTATAAAAAGTGTCATATGGCTCAGGATGACAAAATGAACCTTCTGAAACTCAAGGGCATTCCTGTACCGAAGATCGAGCTGTTAAAAACATCTGAGCAGATCGAAGGCATGAAAAAGAGTGCTGCCATCAACATGGCTTGTCTGGACGCTGTTGCTAAGGAGATCAAGGCAGGCATGTCCACCGCCGACATCGATAAGATCGTCTACGATACCACCATCGCCATGGGTGGTATCCCTGCTCCCTTAAACTACGAAGGCTTCCCCAAGAGTGTCTGTACTTCTATCAACGACGAGGTCTGCCATGGTATTCCGGATGAAGATATCATTTTGGAAGATGGTGACATCATCAATGTAGACTGCTCCACCATTTTAGATGGATACTTCTCCGACTCTTCCCGTATGTTCATGATCGGTGAGGTCGATGACGACAGAACACGTCTGGTCGAAGTCACGAAGGAAGCCGTCATGAAAGGTCTGGAACAGGTAAAACCCTGGGGCCGCTTAGGTGATATCGGCGCAGCTGTCAATGCCTATGCCAAGGAAAACGGTTACAGCGTCGTCCGCGAGATCGGCGGCCATGGTATCGGCCTTCAGTTCCACGAAGATCCCTGGGTCGGCTTCACCACGAAAGCTAACACCGGTATGCTGCTGGTTCCCGGTATGACCTTCACCATCGAACCCATGATCAATGCCGGTGCTGCCCCCATCTTCTGTGATGAGGACAACGGCTGGACCATCTATACGGAGGACGAATCTGATTCCGCCCAGTGGGAGATCATGGTGACCGTCACCGAGACCGGCTATGAGGTGCTTTGCTGGTAAAGAAAGGCAGGAGGTAAGCAGGTGAGCAAAGAAAAAAACAGTAAGAAGAAAATGAAGTTATGGGCAAAGGTTCTGATCG